>CAMEWU010000158.1 GCA_945946715.1 uncultured Clostridium sp.
ATATAAATTTATTTTTTTGCACTGAATTGGCATAGTGGAGTGTTATAGTGGAAGAAAGGAGGAAAATAGCTGACTGTTAACTGGAAAAGGTTAAAAGTTTAGAAAAGAAGTTGACAGAATCTAGAAAATATATTAGGATGTAACTAGAAAATCGAACATATGTTTTAGGAGGAAATAAATAATGGCAAGTGAAGATAAGTTAAAGGCATTAGATGCTGCATTGGCACAGATTGAACGGCAGTATGGTAAGGGTTCAGTTATGAAACTTGGTGATTCAGGTGGAAGTATGAATATTGAAACCATACCAACCGGTTCTTTGAGTTTGGATTTGGCATTGGGACTTGGCGGTTTACCAAAGGGAAGAATTATTGAAATTTATGGACCGGAGTCAAGTGGTAAAACAACGGTTGCCTTGCATGCAGTTGCGGAGGTACAGAAGCAGGGGGGGATTGCTGGATTTATTGATGCAGAGCATGCTTTGGATCCTACATATGCAAAGAATATAGGCGTAGATATTGATAATTTATATATTTCTCAGCCGGATAACGGAGAACAGGCATTGGAAATTGCTGAGACAATGGTTCGTTCCGGTGCTGTTGATATTGTTATTATTGACTCGGTTGCTGCATTGGTTCCAAAGGCCGAAATAGATGGAGAAATGGGAGATTCTCATGTTGGATTACAGGCAAGACTGATGTCTCAGGCACTTCGCAAGTTGACAGCAGTAATCAGTAAATCCAATTGTATTGTGATTTTTATCAATCAGCTACGAGAAAAGGTTGGTATTATGTTTGGAAATCCGGAAACCACAACTGGTGGCCGGGCATTGAAATTCTATTCTTCTGTACGATTGGATGTACGAAGAATTGAAACATTAAAGAAAGGTACAGAGGTTGTCGGTAATCGTACCAGAGTAAAAGTAGTTAAGAATAAGGTTGCTCCGCCATTTCGGGAAGCAGAATTTGATATCATGTTTGGAGAAGGAATTTCACGGGAAGGTGATATTCTGGATTTGGCTGTGACCCATGATGTAGTACAGAAATCCGGAGCATGGTTTGCGTATTTGGGAGAGAAGATTGGACAGGGAAGAGAGAATGCAAAGGCTTATCTAAAGGAAAATCCGGAAGTTCTGGCTGAGATTGAACAGTTGGTAAGAGAAAAATGTGGTATTGCCGGTGAGGCAGAAGAACGGAAATCAAGTGAGGAAGCGGATATTGAATAACGCAGAATTTATAAGAGCAAAAGAATATGCGTTACGTAGTCTTACCTGCCATGACCAGACAGAATGGGAAATGCGTAGAAAACTAAAGCAGCGAGGATATGGAAATGAGATAACGGATGCTGTTATTTCACTGCTACAAGACTATAATTACATTAATGATACTCGGTATACAGAAACTTATATTGCAACCCATTGCAATAGATGGAATCGTCGCAAACTTCTGGAACGCTTATATGCGAAAGGAATTCATGCAGATGATGATGTAGATATCTATTTGGAACAATATCAATACAATGAGGAGTCACTGCTGATTAAAGAAATGAATAAGTACATAAAGAATAAAGATTTGTCTGATGCTGAAACTCGGAAAAAAGTCATTGCATATTTTTTGCAGAAAGGATATTCTTATTCCATGGTGTATAGAATCCTGAGTGATATTCATACATTATGTACACAAGAGGAGGTAATTGGATATGAATGATAATTTTAATCGTGTTATGTTTAAAGAGCAGGCAAAGAATGTACTTCGACATAATTACTGGATTCCATTTTTGGTTTGCTTTGTGGCATCCATTTTTGGTGTGTTTGGTTCCGGTGGTGGCGGTAGTGCCGGTGGCGGCGGAGGCTCTGCTGGCGAAAGTATGTCAGAGAATTCTTCCGGTTCTGAGATGGAATGGCAATTGATTCTGATGATTATAGCTATTGCACTGATCGTTTCGTTGGTTTTATTTGCAATTGGTATGGCGTTTACCTGCTTTTTGACCAATCCGGTTTTGGTTGGCATGAATCGTTATTTCATGAAGAATCGTAAGATGGATGATTCTTCGAATTTTGGAGATCTGTTTAGTGTATTCCGCAAAAATCAGTATATGAATACTGTAAAAACCATGGTCTTATATAGGATTAAGATATTTTTATGGAGTTTATTGTTCATTATACCTGGAATTATTAAGTCGTATGAGTACTATTTCGTCCCGTATATTATGGCTGAGAATCCTAATATTGACAGTAAACGTGCATTTGAGATTAGTAAATACATGACAGACGGACATAAGTTTGATATCTGGGTTGTAGGTTTTTCCTTTATTGGTTGGAGCCTGCTGGGTGTTTTATGCTGTTGTGTTGGTACATATTTCTTATTACCATATATGCAGGCAACTTATGCAGAAATGTATGCAGAACGACGGGAGTATGCAATTCGTACCGGCTTTACCAGCAATTATGAGTTGAGCGGATTTTAATTGTCAAATATGATTGGACAATTAGACAAAAAATGAATTGGGTTTCGGAAATGCACTTGACATAATGCACAAATAAGTATAAAATTAATACGTTGTATTCGTACAATGAAAACTAAATAAGGAGGTGCTCCTGTGGAACCGATTCATTATATAATTTTTGCTATTATAGTATTGGTTGTTGCAGTTATTACTTGGTTTGTTGCAATTGCATATCGCAAAAACGTTGCAGAAAGTAAGACTGGTAAGGCTGAAGATAAAGCTCGAGAGATTATTGATGAAGCATTAAAGACCGCTGATGCAAAGAAGCGTGAAGCTCTGCTTGATGCGAAGGAAGAAAACCTGCGTATTAAGAATGAATTTGACAAAGAAATGAAAGAGCGACGCAATGAAGTACAGCGAATGGAGAAGCGAGTTCTTTCCAAGGAAGAGAATCTGGACCGAAAAGCGGAACAGATGGAGAAGAAAGAAGCTGCGTTGGCTGCAAAAGAAGTTTCCTTAGATAAACA
Organism: uncultured Clostridium sp.; assembly: GCA_945946715.1. Taxonomy (GTDB): domain Bacteria; phylum Bacillota; class Clostridia; order Lachnospirales; family Lachnospiraceae; genus CAG-632. The sequence goes on from CAMEWU010000158.1 coordinate 2,970, forward strand.
AAAAGCCAAGGTAGAAGAACTCCAGGCGAAGAGACTACAGGAACTAGAGAGAATCTCTGGATTAACCTCTGAACAAGCAAAAGATTACTTATTAAAGACTGTTGAAGATGAAGTAAAACATGAAACTGCAGTAATGATCAAAGAAATGGAGATCAGAGCTAAGGAAGAAGCAGGTAAGAAAGCGAAGGAGTATGTGGTCAATGCCATTCAGAAATGTGCAGCAGACCACGTTGCTGAGACCACAATTTCATTGGTACAGTTGCCAAATGATGAAATGAAGGGTCGTATTATTGGTAGAGAGGGTCGGAATATTCGAACACTTGAAACCATGACAGGTGTCGATTTAATTATTGATGATACTCCGGAAGCAGTTATTTTATCCAGCTTTGACCCAATCAGGCGAGAAGTTGCAAGAATTGCACTGGAGAAATTGATTGTAGATGGAAGAATTCATCCGGCTAGAATCGAAGAAATGGTTGAGAAAGCTCAAAAAGAAGTAGAAACCATGATGCGTGAAGAAGGTGAAGCAGCTACGTTAGAAGTAGGTGTTCACGGGATTCATCCGGAATTGGTTCGCTTATTAGGTAAGATGAAATTCCGTACCAGTTATGGACAGAATGCATTGAAACATTCCATTGAAGTTGCTCAGTTATGTGGATTGTTAGCCGGTGAAATCGGCGTTGACGTCCGTATGGCAAAGCGAGCAGGATTGCTCCATGATATTGGTAAATCTGTAGATCATGAAATGGAAGGTTCTCATATTTCTATTGGTGTTGATTTATGCCGGAAATATAAGGAATCTCCAATTGTTATTAACGCTGTTGAATCCCATCATGGTGATGTTGAACCGGAATCCTTAATTGCATGTATTGTACAGGCAGCGGATACGATATCAGCAGCAAGACCAGGTGCAAGAAGAGAGACGTTAGAAACATATACAACAAGATTAACCCAGTTAGAAACCATTGCTAATAGTTTTAATGGTGTTGATAAGTCTTTTGCTATTCAGGCAGGTAGAGAGATTCGAGTTATCGTAGTTCCAGAGCAGGTCGGTGATGCGGATATGGTTGTTTTAGCACGTGATATTGCAAAGCAGATTGAAAGCGAGTTAGAATATCCAGGTCAGATTAAGGTAAGCTTAATTCGAGAGTCCCGTGCTACTGATGTTGCAAAGTAGTACTACATGCATTGAATCACGAAGCATGAAACCAAATTTAACCGTCATGGTACAAAATGTATCATGACGGTTTTTTTCTATATTAAACTCTTGCAAATTATCTATGATTATATTACTATAAGAAAAGTTGAAATAAGAAATCAATCAGTATAATAAACTAGACTAAGGATGGTGGAGTGAATGGCATTAACTTTATCAAATAAGGCGAAAGCTGTAAAGCCTTCTTCAACACTGGCAATTACAGCAAAAGCAAAGGAATTAAAAGCAAAGGGAATAGATGTGGTTGGATTTGGTGCCGGAGAACCGGATTTTAATACGCCAGATAATATAAATCATGCTGCGATTCAGGCAATCAAAGATGGATTTACAAAATATACCCCTGCTTCCGGTATTATGGAATTAAAGGAAGCAATCAGCCGCAAATTCAAAACCTTTAATCATTTAGATTACGCTCCGGAGCAAATTGTAATTAGCAATGGTGGTAAGCATTCTTTGATTAATGTATTCTCTGCTATCTTAAATCCTGGTGATGAAGTTTTGATTCCTGCACCGTTCTGGTTGAGCTATCCGGAAATGGTAAAGCTTCAGGATGGCGTTCCGATTCCTGTTTCTACGAAAAAGGAAAACGGATATAAAGTAACGGTAGAAGAATTAGAAGCTGCTTTTACAGATAAGACAAAGGCGTTAGTATTGAATTCTCCATGTAATCCGACTGGTATGATCTATTCCAGAGGAGAGCTGGAAGCAATTGCAAGATTTGTTGTAGAGAAAGATATTTTTGTGGTATCTGATGAAATGTATGAGTATCTGACCTATGATGGAGCAGAGCATGTCAGCATAGGAAGTTTAAATGATGATATTTTTAAACATACAATTACAGTTAGTGGTGTTTCAAAGAGCTATGCTATGACAGGATGGAGAATCGGTTACACAGGTTCTTCGTTGGAAATAGCGAAGCTGATGGGCAGTGTGCAGAGTCATAGTGCTTCAAATCCGAATTCAATTGCTCAAAAGGCTACGGTTGAAGCAATCAATGGACCGCAGGAAACTATACAGTATATGAATGAGCAGTTTAATAAGAGACGGAAATATATGGTTGAACGAATTTCCAAGATGCCACACGTATCCTGTGTAGAGCTAAAGGGTGCATTTTATGTATTTATTGATGTATCAGAAGCAACTTCCATGAAATATAAGGGTGAGAAGGTAGGTTCATCTGCAAAGCTGGCAGATA
>CAMEWU010000159.1 GCA_945946715.1 uncultured Clostridium sp.
ACGGATAGATTTGTCTGTCAATCTCATCCATGACATTCTCATCTACATTCACATATGTTACTTCATATCCCTGCTTTTCTAAATAAGCTGCAGTATGAAGGATAGCATGATGTTCAATCTTGGTAGTGATAATATGCTTTCCTTTATCGGAATACGCCTCTGCTGTTGCCTTTAGTGCCCAGTTGTCAGACTCACTGCCACCGCCGGTAAAATATATCTCCTCTGGTTTAGCACCAATCCCTTTTGCCAATACTCTTCTGGCTTCATCTACCCCTTTTTTAGCTTCATCCGCAAAGCTGTAAATCGCTGAAGGATTACCATAATATTCAGTGAAATAAGGGGTCATTGCTTCTACTACTTCCGGATAAACCTGAGTTGTAGCAGCATTATCTAAATAAATTAATTTATTCATCTCAAATACCTCTTTCTTTTTCCTAGTGTTTTGCTATGATTTAATATTATACGCTGTTATATCCTATTGTCAAGATAGGAATTCTAAAGATTTATGATAAATAAATTATGACCCTGTAATTTATACTTAAATCACATAATTATTTGCTTTTTCCACTTGCCACTCGACTAAATCAGCTAAAGTAATATTGTCAATTACACCATTTACTGCATCATTAATCTGCTGCCAGATTTTAACCGTAACACATTCTTCCTGTCGCTCACATCCGGGATTCTCAGTTCCAACACAACTAACCGGAGCCAAATCTCCTTCCGTCTGCCGCAAAATCATTCCCACTGTATATTCCTCTGGTTTTTTACTCAAAAAATATCCACCCTGTGGACCTCGAATACTTCTCACATACCCGGCCTTATTTAACACTGATATAATCTGTTCCAAATACTTTTCTGAAATTCCCTGTCTCTTGGAAATATCTTTAAGACTCACCGGTTCGCCGGTATTATAGACTGCCAAATCCAGCATTAACTGTAATGCATATCTTCCTTTTGTTGATATTTTCATAATTCCCTCCAATGACTTCACGCGATTTCTATATGAATAATCTATTATCAGCAAGCATTGCTCTTAAAAAACGGAGTTGCCATGAATTCCGGTCAACTCCGTTTTCTACATTTTTCCAGAACGAATCCGTTTCCAATTCGTACTTTAGTTTGCAAATAAAGGTGTAGATAAATATCTGTCACCAGAATCCGGTAATAAAGCTACAATAGTCTTTCCTTTATTTTCCGGACGGGCAGCTACGATACTTGCTGCCTTTAATGCTGCACCGGAAGAAATGCCTACCAGAATACCTTCACTAACTGCAAATGCCTTACCTTCTGCAAATGCATCTTCATTTTGAACGGTTATTACTTCATCATATACCTTTGTATTCAATACGTCCGGCACAAAACCTGCGCCAATTCCCTGAATCTTATGAGGGCCAGGAGCTCCTCCGGACAAAACCGGACTGGTAGCCGGTTCAACCGCAATTACCTTCACATTAGGATTCTGAGACTTTAAGTATTCACCTACACCGGTAACAGTACCACCTGTACCAACACCGGCAATAAAGATATCTACTTTGCCATCTGTCTGCTTCCAGATTTCAGGACCGGTAGTCTCCTTATGAACCTTTGGATTTGCAGGGTTTACGAACTGACCAAGAATTAATGCACCAGGAATGGAATCCCGCAACTCTTCTGCCTTTGCAATAGCTCCCTTCATACCTTTTGCACCCTCTGTTAATACCAATTCGGCACCATAAGCCTTCAATAGATTTCTTCTCTCAACGCTCATGGTATCCGGTAATGTTAAAATCGCCTTATAACCTTTTGCCGTAGCAACTGCAGCCAGACCAATACCGGTATTACCGGAGGTTGGTTCAATGATAGTAGCACCCGGTTTTAACAATCCTTTCTGCTCTGCATCTTCAATCATAGCCAATGCAATACGATCCTTTACAGAACCTGCCGGATTTAAGTACTCCAGTTTTGCAAGTATTGTTGCCCCTTCAACACCTGCTTTTGCACTATATCGATTTAGCTTTAAAAGTGGTGTGTTTCCAATTAACTCCAATGCACTTTCTTTAATCTCTGCCATTCTATCATCCTCCATTTTATTCCCTATTTCCTATCTGATTAATAGGATTTATGGGTTAATTGTACTCGACATTTATTCATCTGTCAATACATTTTTAAAATTTTTCAATAGTTTCCTTACCATCTTCCTATTTTCCTATCGCCGCATACTCTAAAATGATGTCCTCCAAATCTACTCCCTGTCCCCGTTCTTTTAAACCAACAGTTGCCAAATCCAAAATATCTTTTGCCAGTTCATACACATCTTCTTCCTTTACAAACCCCGGAAGCTGCTACTGTACAAATAACTTCCGAATGATCATTTTCCTCACCCTTTCGCCAAATCTTTAATCACTTCCGACGCAATAATCAATCCTACCACAGACGGAACAAACGCATTAGAACCGGGAATTGCCCTACGTTCCGTGCATTTATGCTCTGCTCCCGGCGGACAGATACAGTTGGTTCTACAGCTAATCGCCATATCCTCAATCGGGCGAATCGGCTGTTCCTTAGAATAAACTACCTTTAAATCTTTCACACCTCGTTTTTTTAATTCTCTCCGCATTACCTTAGCTAATGGACAGACAGAAGTCTGATAGATATCAGCCACCTCAAATTCTGCCGGGTTCAGTTTATTTCCGGCTCCCATACTGCTGATAATCGGCACACCTTTTTCCTTTGCCTCCATAACCAGTTGAATCTTAGCTGTTACCGTATCGACTGCATCAACAACATAAGAATATTGGGAAAAATCAAACTCTCCTTTGGTCTCAGGAAGATAAAAGCACTTATGTACTTCTACCTTACAGTTTGGGTTAATATCCAGTATCCGTTCTTTCATCACATCAACCTTATATTTTCCAATGGTACTTCTGGTTGCAATAATTTGCCGATTCAGATTTGTCAGACAGACTTTATCATCATCAATTAAATCGATAGCTCCTACACCGCTTCTGACTAACGCTTCCACCGTATATCCGCCAACACCACCAATTCCAAAAACAGCCACTCTGGACTGTTCCAATCGTTCCATGACATCTTTGCCAAACAGTAATTCTGTTCTTGAAAATTGATTCAGCATGTATTTTCTTCCTTTCTCATCCCATCATTTCTCTATTGAATCGATAGTACCTTATAATCCTGATCCTCTACTGTTTTCTTTATCACGTCATCTGGCAACTCACTTTGTAACGTAACAATTGCTGTGCCAGCCTCATGACTTACCACTGCTTCTGTCACTTCCGGTAGTGCTTCTAAACACTTCTTTACTCTTGCCTCACAGTGTCCACACATCATACCTTCAATTTCTATTGTCTTTTTCATGCCCTGTTCCTCCGTTTCAATTTCTGTTATTCTTTTCTTTGTCTCTAAAATGGGTTTTCGAGACTTATGGTCTTTACCTGTATCATGCAATCGTACCAAATTCAATCGCAATGCGTTCATCACCACGCAGAAGCTGGATAAGCTCATGGCTGCTGCTCCAAACATGGGATTCAACTGCCATCCAAATAACGGAATCCATACCCCTGCTGCCAAAGGTATCCCAATCGTATTATAGATGAATGCCCAAAATAAATTCTCATGAATATTTCTTAATGTCTTCCGGCTTAATCGTATGGCTGCCGGCACATCACTGAGTCTGCTCTTCATTAATACCACATCTGCAGCATCTATGGCAATATCCGTTCCGGCTCCAATAGCAATTCCAATATCTGCCCGGGTCAAAGCAGGTGCATCATTGATACCGTCACCTACCATAGCCACCTTACCTTTTTCCTTCAAATCCCGAATCACTGCTTCCTTGCCCTCCGGCAGAACTCCGGCAATAACTTCATCTACACCTGCCTGCTTTCCAATGGCACCAGCCGTCCGCTCATTATCTCCGGTCAGCATTACCACACGAATACCCATATTCTGCAATTCTTTTACTGCCTGAGAACTATCTTCTTTTATCACATCGGCAACTGCTATGATTCCTAATAATTCACTTTTCCCACTGTCGCTAATCCGGGCAAAGAATAACGGTGTTTTTCCTTCTTCTGCCAAATCTTCAGACTGTTTTTTAACTGTTTCTGAAATTCCGACCCATTTTTGAATATAATTATAATTTCCACCATAAAACCTTATGCCATCCAAAGAAGCAGATAACCCATTTCCCGGATATGCCTGAAAATCAGATACCTCCTCTGCTTTTAGCTGCCTTGCTTCTGCCTGCCGGATAATGGCTTTCGCCAATGGATGTTCACTTCTTTGTTCTAACGCATATGCCAGTGACAACAGTTCCTGTTCTGTTATTCCAGAAATCGGAAGTACATCTGTGACCGTGGGTTCGCCACTGGTAATGGTTCCCGTTTTATCCAAAGCAACAATCTGTACCTTTCCGGCTTCCTCTAAGGATACTGCTGTCTTGAACAGAATACCATTCTTCGCACCCACACCATTGCCTACCATAATTGCCACAGGAGTTGCTAAGCCTAATGCACAAGGACAACTGATAACCAGAACCGAAATTCCCCTTGCCAGTGCAAACCCGATTCCTTCTCCTGTCAACAGCCATACTACAACAGTTACAATTGCAATTCCAATGACAATGGGTACAAATACACCGGATACTTTATCCGCTGCTTTCGCAATGGGAGCTTTCGTTGCTGCTGCATCACTTACCATTTGAATAATCTGTGACAATGTGGTATCTTCTCCTACCTGGACTGCTTCACATTTCAAAAAACCGGATTGATTTATAGTTGCTGCAGATACCCGGTCTCCTTCTGCCTTATCCACCGGTATGCTTTCTCCGGTCAATGCTGCCTCATTTACTGCACTACTACCTTCCAGAACAATACCATCCACTGGTATTGTTTCACCCGGACGAACTACGAAGATATCTCCCTTCTTTACCTGTTCAATGGAAACCTCTGTTTCTTCTCCATCCATAATAAGGGTAGCTGTCTTGGGTGCCAATTTCATTAAACTCTTTAAGGCATTGGTAGTTTTTCCTTTGGATATTGCTTCCAGCATCTTTCCTACGGTTATCAGTGTCAGAATCATGGCTGCCGATTCAAAATAGAATTCATGCATATAACCCATAACTCCATCCATATTACCTTTGACCTGTGCATCCGTCATAGCAAATAAGGCGTAGGTACTGTATCCAAATGCAGCCGTTGCTCCAAGTGCAACTAAGGTATCCATATTCGGTGCACCATGAAACAGGCTTCGAAAACCATTGATAAAGTATCTCTTATCAATCACCATAATCACAACTGACACTAGCAACT
>CAMEWU010000160.1 GCA_945946715.1 uncultured Clostridium sp.
CCGCTTCCCAGATGCTTGAACGTTTTCTTTTCACACCGGATATGCAGTATACACTGGTAGGAAAGCTGTCCGGTGGCGAGTTACGTCGGTTGTATCTGCTTCATGTACTAATGAGTGCCCCAAATGTTTTAGTATTGGATGAACCTACCAATGACTTGGACATCGAAACTTTGAATGTATTAGAGGATTACCTGGATCATTTTGAAGGCATTGTAATTGTGGTATCTCATGACCGATATTTCTTAGACAGAATCGTAAACCGGATTTTTGCTTTTGAACCGGATGGACTACGACAATATGAAGGCGGGTATACCGATTATTACTGGAAACATCAGGAATTATACGGACAAACCGAGGATAAAATCGATAAAATAGAAGTCTCTGATAAGAAGGAAGTATCAAATAAATCGAAAAGCTGGAAACAGCCAAACACAAAGTTAAAATTTACTTATAAAGAACAACGGGAATTCGAAACAATTGATGACGATATTGCAGCACTGGAAGCTCAAATAGCCGAAACAGAGAAATTGATTATAAAGTCTGCAACTGATTTTGTGAATCTTGAAAAATATACGAATCAGAAAGAAGAATTGGAACAGGCTTTAGAGGAGAAAATGGAACGCTGGGTATATTTGAATGATTTGGCGGAACAGATAGAAGAGAATAAAAAGCTATGATAATAATTTCTATGGCAAATTTTCATTGGGTATGCTATAATATTTCACGATTATGGGCATTTACGTCCTTTTACGAATGAACAGGAGTTGAAAACCATGCATTTATGCAGTTTATCAAGCGGAAGCAGTGGCAATTGTATCTATGTAGGAACGGAACAGACCCACTTACTGGTTGATACCGGTGTCAGCAAAAAACGAATTGTGGATGAGCTACATGCCATTGATATGGAACCGGAAGATATTCAGGGAATCTTAATTACCCATGAACATTCTGACCACATTCAAGGATTAGGCGTTTTTACCCGAAAGTATTCCGTACCGGTTTATGGAACCAAAGCAACTTTGGAAGCTATTAAACAGACAACATCCTTAGGTGAACTGGACACCTCAAACTTTATTGAGATTCCGCCGGATTTACCATTTCAGATTCAGGATATGACGATAGAAGCTTCTACCATTTGGCATGATGCAGTAGACCCTGTCTGTTACCAATTCTATCATAATGGTCATAAAGCCAGCATTTGTACTGATTTAGGAGATTACAATGACTATCTGGTTCGGAAGCTTTCGGATTCTGATTTGTTATTTATAGAATCCAACCATGATGTAAATATGTTGTTAGTTGGTCCTTATACATATCCATTAAAACAGCGTATTTTAGGTGACCATGGTCATTTATCAAACGAACGCTCCGGACAGTTTATAAAAGAATTGTTAAATAGTCACATTAAAGGTATTATGCTAGGGCATCTAAGTAAGGAAAATAACATTGCAGAGCTTGCTTATGAAACCGTTGCCCAAGCATTACAGGGTAATCATTTTACCAGTGACATCCGGGATTTTAATTTACAGGTAGCAAATCGCTCCTGCCATTCAGATTTGCTTACTACATAAGAGGAGCAAACCATACATTGTACTAAAGCCGTTTCAAAAGGATACGGACTCTATATAAAAGTGAGGAAAATAAGCATGAATAAGGCAGTTATTACAGTAGTAGGAAAAGACACAGTTGGTATTATTGCAAAGGTTTGTACCTATCTTGCAAATAACAAGGTGAATATTTTAGATATTTCCCAGACCATCGTTCAGGATTATTTTAATATGATGATGATTGTGGATACCAATGATTCAGTAAAGGAATTCAAGACATTATCCGAGGAATTAATCCAAATCGGAGAAGAGATCGGTGTTGTAATCAGTCTGCAAAGAGAAGAAATTTTCAATATGATGCATAGAATTTAAGGGTATGGAGGCAGACTATGATTAATATACATGAAGTAATTGAAACCAATGAAATGATTCAAAAGGAGAACTTGGATGTTCGTACCATTACCATGGGCATCAGCCTTTTGGATTGTACCGGTAATACATTAGAGGATGTATGTGACCGGATTTATGATAAAATCACCACTTCGGCAAAAGATTTGGTAAAAGTTGGTAAAGACATTGAATTACAGTACGGTATTCCTATTGTAAATAAACGGATTTCCGTTACTCCAATTGCCTTAGTGGGTGGTGGAGTATGTAAATCAATTGATGATTTTGTTACAATTGCTAAAACCTTAGACCGTGCAGCAAAAAACGTAGGTGTTAATTTCATTGGCGGATATTCTGCATTAGTTACCAAGGGAATGACTCCCGCAGATGAGTTATTAATTCGTTCCATTCCACGAGCATTAGCTGAAACGGATGTAGTATGTAGTTCGGTCAATGTTGGTTCCACCAAAACCGGTATCAATATGGATGCCGTGAAATTAATCGGTGAGATGATTAAAGAGGCTGCCGAGTTAACGAAAGATACGGATTCCAGTGCTTGTACTAAGTTTGTGGTATTCTGTAATGCTCCGGATGATAATCCATTTATGGCAGGTGCTTTTCATGGTGTAACAGAAGCGGACAAAATTATTAATGTTGGTGTCAGCGGTCCGGGTGTTGTTAAAACAGCATTAGAATCTGTTCGTGGTGAAAACTTTGAAGTACTTTGTGAAACCATTAAGAAAACTGCATTTAAGATTACCAGAGTGGGTCAGTTGGTAGCACAGGAGGCTTCCAGACGGTTAGGTGTTCCATTTGGAATTATCGACTTATCATTGGCACCGACCCCTGCAGTTGGCGACAGTATTGGTGAAATCTTAGAAGAAATAGGATTAGAGTATGCCGGTGCGCCGGGTACCACTGCCGCACTTGCCATGTTAAATGATCAGGTGAAAAAGGGCGGTGTTATGGCATCCTCCTTCGTTGGCGGCTTAAGTGGAGCCTTTATTCCGGTCAGTGAAGACCAGAGAATGATTGATGCGGCTGCCTGCGGTGCATTAACCATAGAAAAATTAGAGGCAATGACCTGTGTATGTTCTGTAGGTCTTGATATGATTGCAATTCCTGGTGATACGAAGGCAACTACCATTTCAGGTATCATAGCTGACGAAATGGCACTGGGTATGGTAAATCAAAAGACAACAGCAGTTCGTATCATTCCGGTTATCGGAAAGAAAGAAGGAGACAACGCAGAATTCGGTGGCTTGCTGGGCCATGCACCAATCATGCATGTAAATCCATATAGCTGCGATGACTTTATCAATCGTGGTGGACGGATACCGGCACCAATTCATAGCTTTAAGAATTAGAGTTGTAAATTATGAGTATATTAAGCAATCTCGAACCCAACCGAGTTTTCTATTACTTTGAGGAAATCTGTAAGATTCCTCATGGTTCTTATAATACGAAAGCAATCAGTGACTATTGTGTCTCGGTAGCAAAAGGGTTCCAATTAGATGTGAAACAGGATCAATGGAATAATGTAATCATTCGGAAACCGGGTTCCAAAGGATGTGAAAATGCGCCTGTAATCATGCTACAGGGACATTTGGATATGGTTTGTGAGAAAGAATCTCATGTGATTCATGATTTTGAGACAGAAGGCTTGGAGTTGTTAGTAAAGGATGGCTATATAACTGCCGACGGTACAACCCTTGGCGGTGATGACGGAATAGCGGTAGCCATATGTCTGGCAATTTTAGAGGATAACGCTCTGGTGCATCCACCTTTAGAAGTTGTCTTTACAACGGAAGAAGAAGTTGGTATGGATGGTGCGTTAGGTTTAGATACCTCAGATTTGAAGGCGTCTTATCTGTTGAATCTGGATAGTGAAGAGGAAGGCGTTTTAACAGTCGGTTGTGCCGGTGGTTCTACCATGGAAATCTATTTACTATATGAGACAGAAGAAATGACCGGTTTTTCTTATGAACTTAAGATTTCCGGTTTGGTGGGCGGTCATTCCGGTGTGGAAATCCAGAAAGGCAGAGCCAACAGTAATAAATTAATGGTTCAGTTGTTGCTGGGACTTTCAGATGCTTTACCTTATCATTTGATTTCAGTAAATGGCGGTACAAAGCATAATGCCATTCCAAGAGAAACAACGGCTCAGATTGTGTTCCGGTCGGAAGATGCAATTTCAAATGCTATGGCAGTGATAAAACGATATCAAAGCCTGTTTACGGAAGCTTATCAGGATTCCGATGCAGGAATTAAGATAGATTTACAACCATGTGGCGTAGAGTATAAGGTAAAAAATGGTCATGTAACGGTAATAAAGGAAGATGATAAGAAGAGGTTCTTACATTTATTGTTGGAACTTCCGGATGGCGTTCAAGCCATGAGTCAGACCATTGTGGGATTGCCGGAAACATCATTAAATCTTGGCGTATTAAAGACCTGTTCAGATGAAAAGAGGATATATTTAGAAGCTTCCAATCGAAGCAGTAATAAAGCTGGTTTAGAGTTATTGGAGAAGAAGCTTCAGGTAATCGCTCAGGCTAATGATTGTTCATGCAAAAAGCAATCAGAATATCCCGGTTGGAGTTACCGAAAGGATTCCAAATTGCGGGAGGTAATGGTTGATATTTACCGGAACATGTATCAGAAGGATATGGAAATTGAAATCATTCATGCAGGATTGGAGTGCGGAATTTTAGCATCCGGTATGCCGGATTTGGATATTGTTTCTACCGGACCGGATATTCTGGATATTCACACCCCACAGGAACGAATGTCGATTTCATCCGTACAACGAACCTATACATTTGTTCTGCGTGTTTTAGAAGAGTTATCAAAATATTAGCAAATGGAAATAAAGGAGAGAAAACAATGGAAGAAAATGTATTTGACGTCTTAAAAGAACGTGGATTCATTGCCCAGACTACCCATGATGAGCAGTTACGGGAATTATTAGGGAAGGAAAAAGTAAAATTCTATATTGGTTTTGATGCAACTGCTGACAGCTTAACAGCCGGACATTTCTTAACGATTATGGCTATGATGCATATGCAGCAACATGGTCATACACCAATTGCGTTAATTGGCGGTGGTACAACTATGATTGGTGACCCAAGTGGTAAATCAGATATGCGTACTATGATGACAAGAGAAACCATCGATTACAATGCAAATCGATTTAAGGAACAGTTATCTCATTTTATCGATTTTGATAATGACCATGCCATTATGGTAAATAATGCTGACTGGTTGTTGGATTTGAATTATGTTACATTCCTGCGTGAAATAGGAGTACATTTCTCCGTAAATGGTATGTTGACAGCAGAATGCTACAAACAGCGTATGGAAAATGGTTTGAC
>CAMEWU010000161.1 GCA_945946715.1 uncultured Clostridium sp.
CAGAAGATAACAAAGCAGACCAAAGCATATCAGACTTAATACTATAATAATTATCTTCATATATTCTCCGACAACCGATACCCAATGCCCCAGACAGTCTCAATATATCCTTCTTCACCATCCGCTTTTTTTAATTTATTCCGCAGATTACTCATATGGACATTCAGGGTATTGTCTTCATAATAATATGGCTCCTGCCAAATGGCTTCATAGATATTTGCCTTGGAAAACGTCTTATTAGGATATTCCAAAAATAATTGTAAAATTGCTAATTCCTTTGCAGTTAATGCCAGGGGTTTGCCTTTTACAAATACTGTTTTTCCCTCTACATCTAAAATCAGATTCTTAAATGCCAGCTGCTGTCTTCCATCCTCTCCAGATTCTTCTGCCTGTATCCTGCTACGTCGCAGCACCACTTCAATCCGTACCAGTACTTCATTCAAATCAAATGGTTTTAAAATGTAGTCATCCGCCCCCATACGAAGCACTTCTAACCGGGTCTCCATACCGGACTTTGCAGACAGACAGATGACCGGCACATTGGAATGGGTCCGCAGCTCCCGAATCAAATCGCTTCCACTCTTAAAGGGCAGCATTAAGTCCATCAGAATTAAGGTGTATTCCTTATTCTGCAGACATGCTGCCGCTTCTCTCCCATTATAGGCACATTCCACCTGATAACCATGGTCTGTCAGAAATGCCGATAACATATCACTAATTTCCCGATTGTCTTCTACTATTAAAATTACCATTTATCTTTGGTTCTCATATTCCTTTACATTCGAGCAGAACTTCAATGCTGTCTCTCTGGAAATCCGGCGTTCTCTCTCCAACCGTTTCAAATCCCAATTCATCGTATGCATACCTAATGCAATATTACTCTGAATGGTAGATGGTATTTGATGTGACTTATTCTCACGAATCTGATTAGCTACTGCTTCTGTATTCAAAAGAACCTCTGTAGCAATCGTCATTCCTTCTGAGCCTTCTAACGGTACCAGCACCTGTGTTACTACACCTTTTAATACATTTGCTAACTGTGTACGTGCCTGAGCCTGACCATGTGCCGGGAAAGCATCAATAATACGGTCAACGGTCTGTGCTGCACTGGAGGTATGTAAGGTAGACAATACCAAATGTCCGGTTTCTGCTGCTGTAATTGCAGCACTAATGGTTTCAATATCTCTCATTTCACCAACCAGAATTACATCCGGGTCCTCACGAAGTGCAGAATGAAGTGCAGATGCAAAAGAGTCAACATCCTTTCCAAGCTCCCGCTGATGAATCATAGATTTGGCATGATAATATACATACTCAATTGGGTCTTCAATGGTCAGAACGTGCTTTGACTGATTCTTATTAATATAATTTACCATAGAAGCAAGAGTTGTAGTCTTACCACTTCCTGTAGGACCGGTAATTAAAATAAGTCCCCGTGGCTCATTTATCAATTTTCTGACTGCCATTGGTATCTGCAATTCATCAAAAGTTGGTATCCTGTCATTTAAAATTCGATAGCTGGCTGCAAGATTATTTCTCTGATGATAAATATTGGCACGCAAACGACTTCCATCTTCCATAACCAATGCAAAATCCAAATCTTCTCCTCCCAGTACCTTTGTCTTTTGCTCTTCCGTCAGATTTTGAAGAATCATCTGCTGTGACTCCTCAGCACTTGGTATCTGTTCTAACATCTCTAACTTTCCAAACCGTCTGACTGCCAGGGATGTACCTACCGTAATGTGTACATCTGAACACTTATTTTCCTTTGCAAACCCAATTAACTTATTAAAATCCATAGCTTTTCCTCCTCTACTTCTAAACCATTTTTACTATATTATCGAATCTCTTCCCCTGGTTTTTTCTTCCTCTTTTTATCTTCATACATCAGGTTATCTGCTTCTTTCATCAGTGCAGCTAAGTCATAGCCATCTTTCCCATATGCTACACCAACTGCAATCACGCAATGAATATCATCCTCCAGTGTGTTTAACCGCTCCAGTTCCTTTTCCCACCGGTCCTTCAGGGTCTCCACTTCTTTCTCTGATACATTGCAGGCAATCATCAGGAATTCATCCCCGCCCATTCTGTAACCGTGAACCTTATTACTTGTCACCTTACGAATACTGTTTGCCGCCTTTATCAAAAGCTTGTCACCGGCTTCATGACCATAATTGTCATTCATCACCTTAAGGTTATTCACATCAAAGTTGAAGATGGCAATGGAATCCAGATTCACATATTCATCTTCAATCATTGCTAAATACTTACCTTTGTTATATAACCCGGTAAGCCGGTCATGCTCACTTTCATAAATCAGTTTTTCCCGCATGATACCATTTTCCAGGTACAACTGAATAACACTGAGGAGTGTCTTTTCTTTCATAGCCTCTTGATTGGTATTCGGCCACATTGACAGATAGACCGCATATTTCTGTCCGGATACTGCTCCGCCACAAAGGAGACGGAAGACACTTTCCTCTGTACTTCCTGTTAATGCAAGCACTTCCTGAATGGATACTGCCAAATCCGAAAATCCTATATCTTCATTTTGCTTCTTCTGAAATACCTCTGCCACATCCCCGTTTAATTCGATACGGTCATTGGAATATACGGAACCGATTTTGTTATATGTAATAATATCCACATTACCTTCTCTTTGAATCAAGCAATAGACCTTACTGGTCACAAAATAATCTGCCAGCATTGGCAACAGTTCATAATAGGTACTGGAAAGTTTCTCTAATACTGCAGTCTGGAACGCAGACAGCTTTTTGAAAAATGACATATACTTGGTGATATCCCGATTCAAATCCATGTATTCCGTGATATCTGTCATCTGGTGAATCTGATAAACCGCTCCCTCTTTTTCAAACTTTCCTGAGTTGATTCGATAATACTTTTTGGTATCAATATCAATACTTTCCCATTCCACAGCACCATCTGCTACAGATAAATCCGGACAGTCACCCAGCCATAGGTATACCTCATCAGCAACCATGCCTGTTACTGCATTCCCGTATTTCTTCGTATAAAAGTCATCTGCATAAACAATTTCTCCGGTTGCTTCAGCAATAATCGTAATTCCACCAATCTTGCCAGACACAAAATCTGTAATATTGTTTTGAAATTCCATAATACCCTCCTTTTCTCCTTCTCCTGCATACTCACTCTGTCTGTTACTCAAAAACCAGTATGTCTGCAAATCCTGTCATTTCAAATACTTCCATAACATCACCTATTACATTTTTTACAACCATCGTACCACCAAAGGCATTCATTTTCTTCTGTGCATTTAAGATTACTCTTAAGCCGGAGCTGGCAACATAATCACAATCTGCCATGTCTAAGATGAATTTCTCTGTTTCTGATGTCAAAAATGCATCCACAGTTTTTGCCATATCCGGTGCTGCATTGGTATCTAATCTACCCTTTAATACCATTGTAGCCTCTGTTCCATTCTTTTCCGTTATGATTTCCATAATATCCTCCTTCATGATTCACTATCTTTAGAATACTGTTTTTACATTATGATGTCCACACTTTTTTCATTTTCATAACGTTTTCATTGCCTTCCCGCTGATAGCCAATTTCATCCATGATTTGCTTTGCCATGAAAATGCCAAGTCCACCAATCTTTCGTTCTTCTGCAGAAAGGGTAATATCCGGGTCTTCCTTTGCCAATGGATCAAAGGGGATTCCCTTGTCCCGCATCTCAATAACGATATATCCCCGGTGTTCCATTCCCTCTTCCCCTTCCGCTTGAAGAGAGAAGTCACATCCGCCAACAATACCCGGATATGCATAATTTGCAACATTGACAAATAATTCTTCTATTGACAATGCTATCTGCATAGCTGTCTTTGACGGACATTCTACTTCGTTCAATACAGTTTCAATTTTATTCAGCACTGTGTCCAGATTATCCAGTACTGCTTCTACCTTAAATGCTGTATTTACACTTGGCATAGTTCCCCTCCTTTCACGCATCTTTCAGAGCGACAACCGAATATACAAAGACTCCCTTGGATTTTCCTTTTAATGGTATTTCTCCAATTTCCTCTACCTCAATCCGGTCTTTGATTCTTTCGTAAATAGCATCGCTAATTAACACTTGTCCCTTTTTCGCATTGGCCTCTAACCGTGCAGCTGTATTAACGGTATCACCAATTGCCGTAAAATCCATTCGGAATTCGCAACCAACATTTCCTACAACCGCCGGTCCACAGTTTACTCCAACACCAAAGCCTACACTGCGGCCAAACTCTTTCATTAACTTCTCTTCCAAAGCAGCACCACCTGCCACAATATCCATTGCGGCACAAACGGCACGATACTCATAATCATCCAAATCAAATGGAGAATTGAATACCGCCATGGTAGCATCTCCTACAAACTTATCCAATGTTCCTTTATTCTTAAAGATTGCTTGGGTTGTCAGATTCAGATATTGATTCAGTATCTCAACCACCTGTTCCGGTTCTAATACCTCAGACATGGTAGTAAAGCCTCGTATATCTACGAACAACACTGCAATATCTCTATTTTCACCACCAAGCTTGATTTTAAAATCACCTTTTTTCGCAATTTCATCTACAATCTCAGGAGCCACATATTTCTTAAATGCCTGCAATACCTTTTTCCGTTTCAAACGCTCTCGTATGTAACCAAGTGCAAGGGAATAGATGTAGGAAACAATTGCAACAACCGGCATATAAACTAACCCGATTGCAATTCCCTGATTGTTCAGTATAACACCGGCTGCCAGTTCACCGCCAATGGCACCCACCAGCAGAACAGATGAAAGCACAATCTTCTTTCGCTTAAACAATACATGGAGAATTCCACAGAGCAAACCGAAAACCGCTCCACATACATATGGATTTCCATTTACAGAAAACCGATCCTGCATACAGCTTTGAAGAATATTTGCATGAATTTCTACTCCATACATCTGCTTACTGTATCCGTTTGGCACCTTAAAATTATCCTGCATTCCTGTAGCATAGGCACCAACCAGTACAATACTGTCCTTAAAGGTACGACAATCTATCTTGCCTTCTAATACATCAATCATGGAAATGCATTCATATTCTAACGGCTTTCCGGAATAATTAATCAGTGTCCTGCCATACTTATCTGTCTTGATGGTATTCGCTGTATATCCCTGCTGTTCACAGTATTTTTCATATATCATTCTTGAAAAACTATACCATTCCTGTCCTTCATAGGTT
>CAMEWU010000162.1 GCA_945946715.1 uncultured Clostridium sp.
TGCATTCCTACAAAACTACCAAGGCTTCCTCCCAAAATTGCAATTAAAAACAACGTTCTTTCTGAAATACGCCATTCATGTTTTTTGGCTTTCTGTTTATCCACTGCCATGCTGATTAGTCCTGTCAGATTCATGACAATCAGATATCCGAGTCCGATTTTCATCCAAATCCCCATGCTTTTCAATCCTTTTCTATTTGAACCAGTCCCTATCTTATTCTGTCTATCGGTTAACACACATATGAGGCCTGCAAAAACCAGTTGTTTTCGTAAGCCTCATGTACATTGCCTATTCTCTATTTGTTTCAGACAGTCTATGCCCGTTTTATAAAATATTCATCATACCAAAGCAGAAACATAAATACAGTCCAAATCTTTCGGCTATTATCAAACTTTTCTGCTTTATGCTGGTCTAAAAGTTTTACCAGATAATCTGTGTTAAAAAACTGAGCTGCTGCTTCACTGGTAAATGCATCTTTAATCCGATTATAATACTTTTCTTCCCTCATCCAGACACGAATTGGAACCGGAAATCCCAGTTTTTTCTTATCTGCAACTTTTTCCGGCAGTACTTCCAATGCTGTCTTTCGGAATGCCCGCTTTGTCACTTCTCCTTCCACTTTATACTGACGTGGAATTCTGGAAGCTACCTCAAATACTTCTTTATCTAAGAATGGCACCCGTACCTCTAACGAATTTGCCATGCTCATTTTGTCTGCTTTCAATAAAATATCATGTACCATCCAGACATTAATATCCAAATACTGCATTTGAGTAACAGTATCTTTTCCTTTTGTCCGTTCCCAGAACGGCCGGGTTACATCCAAAGGATTCACACCATTTCGTTCTTTTAACAGCTTGTCTTTTTCCTTTTCATCAAAAATAAATGCATTTCCAACATACCGTTCCTGTAAAGTTTTTGAATGACGTACCAGGAAATTAAAACCTCTCTTTTTTGGAAACAGGGATGCCAATTTACCAATCAGGCGGCGAATTGGAAATGGTATCAAATCATATGTCTTGTTTTCCAATGGTTCCCGATAGATATTGTATCCGCCAAACAATTCATCTGAACCTTCTCCAGACATAGCTACTTTAACATGCTTTGCAGTCTCATTACCCAGAAAATAAAGAGCAATAGCAGATGCATCTGCCAATGGCTGATCCATATAATACTGAATCATGGATAGTTTATCCCAATACTCCTCCGGGGTAATGACTTTACTGATATTCTGAACCTCAATCAGTTCTGATAATTCCTTGGCGTATGAAATCTCATTATATTTCTTTTGTTCAAATCCTACTGTAAATGTCTTGTCAACATTAGCAAGACAAGCAATATAACTGGAATCTACGCCACTGGATAAAAACGAACCGACTTCTACATCACTTATCTTATGAACTTTTACCGAATCCTCCATGACTTCGCGAATATCTTTAGCCCAGGCATCCAGATCTTTACTTTCGTCAGCCTCTTTGAACTCCGGTTCCCAATACCGGGTCAGTGTTATCTTTCCGTTCTCATATACCAGATAATGCGCCGGTGGCAAACACATAACACCTTCAAAGAAGGTTTCTGCCGATGGGCTGTACTGATATGTCAGGTAATTTTCCAAAACGTTATGATTTAACTTTTTATCAAAATGCGGATGGTACAGAAATGCTTTGATTTCCGAACCAAACATAAAGGTTCCGTTCATATTGGCATAATACATGGGTTTGATTCCAAAAAAGTCTCTGGCAAGAAACATCTTCTTTTCATTCTTATCCCAGATAACAAATGCAAACATACCACGAAGCATATTCATCATATCATAGCCATACTCTTCATAAGCATGTACCAACACTTCTGTATCCGACTGGGTTTTAAATATATGTCCCTTTGCAATCAATTCTTCCCGAATTCCCTGATAATTATAGATTTCCCCATTGAACATCAGTACCAGAGAACCATCTTCATTATAAATCGGCTGATCTCCGGCATTTAAGTCTATAATACTTAACCGCCGAAATCCCAATGCAATTTCATCATCCAAATATGTTCCATCACTATCTGGTCCTCGATGTATAATTGCATTTTTCATATCTTCAATTACCGTTGCTTTTTCCGGCAAACGGTCTACAAATCCTACAAATCCACACATGCCTTCGCACCTCTGTATTGTTATTTTATGTTTACTTCTTTTCACATATTGTTCATTATGGACTGAACTTGCATCCTTGTCAAGACTTAGAGTCTCTTACTTTCCTTTATTCAATTCCCCATCTGGATAACCAGTTTTGAATTGCTTTTACCAGTCTTTCAAATAGCTTCTGGATTCCTCCCGTTTCAATATTTTCTTCCACTGCACTGGAGGCGTCTTCCATTGCACTGGAAGCCTGTTCCATTGCACTGGAGGCCTGTTCCATCGCACTGGAAGCTTCTTCAACTACACTATTAATTTCTTCACTGTTCTTTTCCCATTCCTCAGATGCTGAAGAACTGATTTCTTCTATGTTCTCTTTGGAATTATCAATAAAATCTTCCAAATCTCCCCAAAACGTTTCTTTACCACTTTCATCGGACTGTTCTGTAGTTGCTTCCGTATCTTCACCAATCACTGCTTCACTGGTCTGTGTGGTTTCTTTCCCTGTCTGTTCCTCAAAGCCTTGGGTGTCTGACACAGATTCTGTTGTATTCTCTTCCTCTTCTGTTGTATTCTCTTCCTCTTCTGTTGTATTCTTTTCCTCTTCTGTTGTAGTTTCATCCTCTAATTCTGTAGTAATTTCTTCATTATCAGCAGAATTTACCGCAACATACTGATTTCCTATAGATGGATATGCCATATAGGTTTCCTTAATCGGATAAACCGTTCCATGCTGGGTCGCATCATGGGCACAGACTTCTACTACTTCACCCGTTGAATAATTTTTATCAAATAAATATAAATATCGAATGGTACTGGCTATACTGTCACGCTCTACTCCGTTACTAACATACGTATCTACATAAAGATAGACATCATATGCATAATCTGTATCGTATTGGTTTTCAACATCTCGAAAATTCATTCCTGAATCTTCATAAGAAATCACATCATAGGTTCCAGAATAGAAATTATCTGTAAAGACACCTTCCCGTTCTACATCAATAAAGGTTCCATCACTATACAGGTACAGCACACTTCCATCTGTTGTTCGTCTCCATGCAGTACCCGTAAAATAGTCCTGATTTTTATTCACTGTATGAAAAATTCCGCCAAAAATCAGAAAAATCAAAAAATAAGAACACAAACTAATACATCCTGTTATAATGCCCGAAGTTCCCATCTTTTTCCCATTATTTTTTGCTGTTGCCACAATGCCAAGCACAACTGCAACCGCTGCTAACACCAGTCCCAGAATCGGCACACAAAATAACAGTAGAGAAAGGATTCCCAGAATCATAGCTGTAACCCCAAGTCCATACTCTCCTTTTTCTGTTTTAGGGGACTGCGTATGGATATCCATCTGTTGTTCATCTTCATCCAGATACATTTCCGGTTGCATATTCTCATTGTTTTCACTCATAGCGACTGTCTCCTTTCTTCTCTAGTTTTTTACCATTTAACACTGCCTGTACCAGATGTTCCCCTTTATAATCCAATTTTAATGAAAAAAAAGGTTGATTTTCTTCCAACAATTGAAAAAATATCCGGTCTCCTTCCCATATTGGCAGCTTATGAACCTCTGACTTTTTGACCCACTGTAATACACCTTCTTCACAGTCTGTCATTTCTCCTTCAAATTCATCTGCTGTATATAAACACATATATTCCATATCTGTCTGCACTACATCCTCCGGATTTTCTGCGCAAAAGGAAAAGGTTATAATTCCCCGGAACTGCCAACGGGTCAACGTCAGGCCGGTTTCCTCTTTCACTTCACGTAACAGGCATTCTTCCGGGCTTTCAAACTCTTCAAAATGTCCACCAATTCCAATCCACTTATCATGATTGACATCTATCTTCTTCTTTATCCGGTGCAGCATTAAATAACTGTCATTCTGTTCAATATAACATAATGTTGTTAAATTATTCGGATATTTCTTCTTTTTTGTCATCCATATCTCCTGTTTCTCTTCGTACTTTGACTATATTTCATCCCAATCGTTAATTGTATACTCTTATAAAATAACCGGAACTTCTGTATCTAATGCCATAGAATCCGGTGTTATAATACAATCCATTGCTAAAATCTGTACCCCTGACTGTTGAGCTTTCCGTAAGGCACAACCAAACTCCGGATGATTTTCATCATTAGGTGAAAAATCAAGAATTCCTTTCATTTGAACCACAAATAGGATGTATGCTTCATACCCGCTTTGCATGCATCCCATCAATTCTTCAATATGCTTTACTCCTCGTTGCGTTGGCGCATCCGGAAAACTGACATGTCCTTCCTGTTCCAGAGTCACGCCTTTTACTTCTAAAAAAATCCTTCGGGTTCCATCTTCAATATAAAAATCAAATCTGGAAGCTCCATAAGTTACTTCTCTGCGAATTACTGCCCGGGAAGAAAACAAATTGCCATGTTGCAGCCATTCTTCCACAGCAACATTGGGGGCTTGTGAATCCATATTCACAAGCAAAGGAACAAGTCCGTTCCGCTTTTTTTCCACAGCAACCAAATCATATTTTGTTTTTCGATTTGGATTATCAGAAACTTCTAAATACACTATAGAACCTGGAATTAATAGTTCTTTACAGCGTCCGGTATTCTTAACATGAACCGTTTCACACGTTCCATTGATATCTACATAAGCTATAAACCGATTGGGACGTTCCTGAAAAATGCCTCTTACTATCTCTCTGTATCTCATATGCTCCTATTAGTTAAACAATACAACTTCTTCTTTTGGTTTTTCTGCCGGAATGACCTTTGATGCATAGATGACAGGTCCATCTCCCCTGAATTCCCGATAATATTCTTTTTCAACAGTACCGGTAATTTCTACCCACTGACGTTCCTTTAACATAGCAGCCATGTCACTGACACATTTGAATCCCACAAAAGCAATATCTTCTACACAGCAGGTCATCGCATGTCGTCCCGGTACAAAAGCTGTCTTTCCATAATTTCTCGGTTTGTATACCATCCCTTTAAAATGAACAGTCTTTCCAACATATTTATCCGGATTATCGGATGCATCAATATAGAAAATGCCAAAATCATCATCACCGATTTCAATTACATCATCATGAAT
>CAMEWU010000163.1 GCA_945946715.1 uncultured Clostridium sp.
ATCCGGAAGAGATTCTCCGGTTTCATATTTTGACAAAGTCTGACGGCTGACTCCAATCTTGTCTGCCAGTTCCTCCTGAGACAGATTATGAAATTTTCTAAGAGATATCAGATTGTCACTAAACATTCGCCTTCACCTCATCACTTTTATTTTTTGTGATTTTCTTTTTACTGATTCCCAATACACACCACCGAACAACAGGTATCCGGCTGATAACCTCATATAACAGAAATGCACCGGCAAAAGCACCAATCGCAGTTAAAAGATAGACAAGGATTGCAGGCATTCCCGGTGCATATGTATGTAAGTAAAAAGCACATACAGAAATTGCCAGATAATGGAATACATATAATCCCCATGACTTTTTATTCATCCATTTGCTGAATGCATTTTCAAAGTTACCCCATTTATTCATAAAAGCAAATATTGCAAGCACCGCAATCCATGCAAAAGCATTACATAACGGAGTATCTAATACAACATGCTGTGCGTATGGCTGTCCAAAATAGAAATAAACAAATAACCCTCCAAGAATCACTGCTGCCACACATAATGGAATCCACCATTTTGTCAGTCTCTCCATAACCGAATCATGAGATAATACAAAGTATCCAATCAGATAGCCAAGTCCATAGATGCCACATCTGAACACAATAATCATCGGCATATTCAAGATTAATGAAGCACCATAAATTGCAATGGTCAGCAACAGAAGCACCACTATATTCGCTTTTTCACAAACACGATACAGCTTATCTTTTTCAATCTTTCGAATCAGAACCAATACAAGAGAGAACGCCCAAAGAAGCTGTGCAAACCACAAAACCCCTTGTCCACTGAGTACCATGATAAAGTATAACACAAAACCAGGAACGGCATCCGGAATCGTTTCAAAAGAATTACAGATTGCCATGCTGTAATAGCCAAGTATCCACTGGAACACAAAAAGTCCAATGGTAGATGGTACAAGAAGCTTTACCGTTCTTGACTTAATAAACTCTTTATTCGTATGTTTTTCCAGATAAAGTCTGGAACTCATTCCCGATACTACAAAAAGAAGCAACATAAACCATGGGTACACCATATAAAGATATGTATCCTGATACTGAACATCCTTAAATGGGCCAATAACCAGGGATGTCTCCACACTATTATACATAAAAATCACATGGTATATCACTACCAGTACTACAGTTATCCACCGTATATTGTCGAGGTACGTTTTTCTCATAAAATTACCACCTTTGCATTTATTTTTAACATCATTGTAATATGCCCATCAGTCATGGTCTACCATGAATCATTAACATTTTAGCATGATTTTGTTAAAACTAATTGCATGTATGTTTCATAATCCATTCTTTAAAAATCAATCCAGAAGTGCCGAATAATTTCCAATACTAATAGTCATCTCATGCCATTCTTCTCCACCCCAGGTTGAATTTGCTATCCCACGGTCAACAAAGCCCATCTTCTCATACATTTTTACCTTGTTTTGCAGGCATGTCAATATCAGCATGTCACGGCTATTTTCTTGTTCCCGTCTAAGGTACTGCAACACGATTTCCCGTGCAAGCCCCTGGTTTCGATGTTCCGGTAACACATCCAAACCCAGCAACATAATATTCTTTCCGTCCGGTTGATACAAATTCACATCCGTAAAGAATTCATCCCGAAACGAATGCTCATCCGTCGCCAGACCATTTAAAAATCCTGCAAGTTTACCAGTCTCTTTCTCTACTGCTACCAAAAATAATTCCGGTGCTTTTGCAATTCGTTCTTTCATACTCTTTTCCGAACAGGCCTCATGCGGTGGAAAACATATCTGTTCTATATGAACCGCCTGGTCTGCTTCCTCCGGCCGGATACTGCGAAATTCGTACTTATCTTCCAGCGTATATTCTCTTGATTTTTTCACCATTTTATTTTCCAATTTCATTTTTCCATTTCCCTAAGATTTTACTTACAATTTATTCTTAATCCTCTGCATTGCCTCAATATGCATAATCCAGTGTCTGCAAAATGGCATTTTAATGAGACCTCTAATATCCTTATTACACCAATACTCAATCAGCCATACTGCGGTTTCATCGGAGCTGACATAACCGGATTCTGTTAACTGCTTCTTGTCCTCTTCAGAGCATTTGCACTTTAGCTGCAAATAATTCAGATTCTGCAAAATATCATTCGTAGAAACCATCACTTCTTTTGCATATTCATAAAGGTTCTGAATATCCAGTTCTTTCGAAAACTCTTTTATCTCTTCACCCTGAAGCTCATTTCCGGTAGTTATTATGCCAGTGTTGATTTTCTTCTGATAATCCTTGGCAAAAAGTATTTGCTCATCCTTCTGAATCAAGCTGTGCGCAACGATATCCTCGATTCGAAATATATGCCAGATGGAGTATGCCAGCGTTTTACTGTGATAACCATCTGCCCCGGCAAAAGGCATCTGATAAAAGGCTTCCTTCGGATAGCCGTTTACAATAGAAGTAATCTGTTCAAAAAGTTCATTTCTAAACTCAATCAGCAGATGAATTCCATCTTTATATGTAGCCTCTTTTCCGAGAAGCTTTTGAATTTGTTTATTCTTTTCTGACCAGTCTTTATTCATGACAACGCTCCTATGTAAAATATATTGCATCCCAAAATGCCTGTTTTCCACTTTCCGGATAATCAACTGCCCCATACTCAAATGTTGCTCGAAGCTCTGATGCACTTCCATAAAGAACAGTTGCTCTCTTGCTTATTGTGTATGTTATCTCTTACAGAACCCTTTGCGATAACAAGCAGATACTTTCTATATGTCCCCCCTGACAAAATTGATCAACAACTCCAACCTTCTTCAACTCATACCCCATCTCACCTAATCGCTTGACATCCCTCGCCAGGGTTGCCGGATCACAGCTTACATACACCAGCCTTTTCGGCGCCATTTCTACAATGGTCTGTAACAGCACTTCCTCACAGCCCTTTCGTGGCGGGTCTACAACCACCACATCCGGATGCCTGCCCTGATTATCACCGCTTTTATAAAACTCCGGCACTACCTCTTCTGCTTTTCCACAAAAGAATTCTGTATTGGTCAATCCATTCATTTCTGCATTTATTTTTGCATCCTCTATGGCCTGTGGTACAATCTCCACCCCATAGACCTTGTTTGCTTTTTGTGCCAGGCATAAGGAAATCGTTCCAATTCCGCAGTACATATCCCAGACAATTTCCTTACCGGTTAACCTGGCATATTCTATGGCTTTATCATACAGCACCTTCGTCTGAACCGGATTTACCTGATAGAAGGATAACGGAGAAATTCGGAACTGAATTTTCCCAATATAATCTGTAATATATGGATTTCCCCATAAAGTTTTACAGATATTTCCCAGAATCCGGTTGGTCTTTTCCTGATTGATATTCATGCTGACACTTTCTAAGACCAAGTCCTTGGCATTGTCTGTATTATAATTGTCAACCGCTCGTTGCAGTGTCGCCACAAATTCATCCCTGCAGTCTACAGGTGCCGTTGTCTGTTCTCCTTTTCTCCCATGGGTTCCGGTCTTTGGGAAACTTGTTCCATTCACTACCAGACACACCATAACCTGACCGGTTGCAAAGCCTACCCGTGTCAAAATATGTCTCACGAATCCCTGATGGTTCTCTTCATTATAAATAAAATTTCCCATCCGGTCCTGCCATGTCTGTAACCATGGCCGTAGCTCCTTCAGAATGTAATTATTTACAGGATGTCCAATCTCACACCGTTCCAAATCAATAATGGAATGGGTTCTGCCGGCATAGAATCCAATCTGAACCTGTCCTTCTTTGTTGAGTCCCACCGGAAACTGCATTTTGTTCCGATAATGAAATGGCTCCTCCATACCGCAAATCGGCTCCATAATATCAGCCACATTTTCTATGCCGCCAATTCGTTCCAGACAATTCCGTACCTTATTCCATTTATAATCCAACTGTTTCTCATAAGACATATGCATCAGAGTACAGCCGCCACAGCTTCGTGCTTTTTGACACTTTGGCTCCACACGATAAGGGGAAGGAACAATGATTTCTTCCAGCCTTCCATATGCATAGTTCTTTTTGACTTTCACAATTTTAATTCGAACGATATCTCCAACTACTGTATCCTTTACAAATACAGCAGCTCTTTTCTCTTCCGAAATATGACCGATGCCCTCTCCATCCGTACTCATATCTTCAATTTTCATTTCATAGATTTCATTCTTGTTCATCTGTCATATTCTCCGATTCACGATTCCTATACATTTGGTTTTGAAGTTGCACGCAGATTGCTTTCAAAATTCCGGTTATATCCCATCCAGTTTCCACCTTCATCCTTACTCTTTAATTCCTCGATAAAGATTTGCAACTTAGCATCTGTATTATCCGCAAAGGATAATGCCAAAGCCTCAATCAACGCCGGTTTTTTCGGCGAACCATATTCCAGTTCTCCATGATGCGCCAGAACACAATGCTTTAATTCATTTCCAAGCTTTGCCGGAAATCCCGGAATTTCCTTCATCTTCCGGTCCAGAAGAATGGTACACATCACAATATGTCCTACCAGTTGTCCTTCATCTGTATAATCATTTTCCGGAAAATCAGACAACTCTTCTACTTTTCCCAAATCATGACAGATTGCAGCAGTTATCAACAGATCCCGATTCAGAATCGGATATTGGGATGCATAAAAATCACATATTTTTGTCACAGCCAGTGTATGCTGCAACAACCCGCCGATAAAACCATGATGAATGGATTTGGCAGCCGAATGCTGCTTAAAAGCATCTGCCAGTTCTTTATCCTTCACAAAAAGATTTTCTAACAACTGAGAAAGGTATTTATCTTTTACACTTTTCATAAAGCCTTGAAGCTCCTGGAACATAACTTCTGTGTCATACTCAGAACATGGCATATAATCTGCTACCAGATATTCCCCTTCCTGTGCTTTTCGCACCTGTTTTACATTTAACTGCAGGCTGTTCTGGAAACTGACCACCTGTGCCGTTATAGCAATATAGTCCATAGCCTCAAAGTGTGCGATTCCATTATTCAAATCCCATACCTTGGCATCAATCGTTCCTGTCTTATCCTGTAACAGCATGGAATAATAATTTTTCCCTGCCTTTGTCTGTAATGTCTGCTTACTTTTACAAAAATATATCGCATTAATCAT
>CAMEWU010000164.1 GCA_945946715.1 uncultured Clostridium sp.
GCAGATGTGGTACAAAGCGATGCCACTTATTTGCTCTATGGACAGGATTCTATCTATGAAGAAATATTAGGGTTGAAGTTCCGGATTACCCCATTTTCCTTCTTCCAGACCAATTCGTTGGGAGCAGAGGTATTGTACGAAAAAGCCAGAAGCTATGTGGGAGACACCAGCAATCAGGTAGTATTTGACTTATATAGTGGAACCGGAACTATTGCACAGATGTTGGCACCGGTGGCAAAGAAGGTTGTAGGCGTGGAAATTGTAGAAGAAGCAGTGGAGTCCGCGAAAGAAAATGCAGTTCTGAATGGATTGGATAACTGTGAATTCATTGCCGGAGATGTGCTGAAGGTACTGGATGACTTGACGGAACTGCCGGATATGATTGTATTAGACCCGCCACGGGATGGAATTCATCCGAAAGCATTGAATAAGATTATCGGCTATGGCGTAAAGCGGATGGTGTATATTTCCTGTAAGCCGACCAGTCTGGCAAGGGATTTGGTGACCCTGCAGGCGGAAGGGTATCGGGTAGAGAAAGCGTGCTGCGTGGATATGTTCCCGTGGACGGCGAATGTTGAGACGGTGTGCCTCTTGAGCAACCGAAAAGCAGACTCTCATATAAAGCTTTCCCTTGATATGGACGAGTATTACGACATCATGGATAAGGAAAAAGCTGAAAAGAAATAACTTCATAATATACCGAACTTAAGCGATAGCTGTTGATGCGTAAAGCATTAGCAGCTATTTTTATTTTTCGCTAAAGGGAGGTGATGCCATTGGGCCAGATGAATTAGAGACAGAGTTACAGGCAATCAATGACAAATTATGAAAAGGAGATTTCGATTATGGCAAAGAAAAGAAGTATTAAGGTAATCAGCCAGAGCGGGCACAACTATAAGGTAAAACCAATCGTAGAAAAATACGGTGGCAGATATTTGATACGCTCTGATAAGGTGATTCCACTGCAGAAGGAGTGGTGCCCGGAACGATTCATTGTCATTGAGTGGAACACGAAGGAGCAGTTGGATGCCTGTTTTTCTTCCAAAGAATACAGGGCAATTGCAGCATTGAGAGAAAACTCTGTAGACAGCAGAGCGATTATAGTTGAGTAAAGTCAAATTATGAAAAAACGGCATCAGGACTCCGTCACCTGCGGTGACACCTCATGCCAAGTAGTAGAGGGATAAAACTATGAAGATATGTGAAAATGTATACCAGATTAAAATTGATTTTTATGTAACCCCTGAGATAAAACGGTATGTGTATGTGTACCTGATTACAGGAAAGAATTGTTATTTGATAGATGCAGGTGTTGCAGGAAGTGAAACTGTTATTAACAGGTACATGGAAGAATTGGGCAGAAGTATTACCGAAATAAAAGCCATTTTTCTAACCCATGCCCATCCGGATCATATGGGAAGTGCAGCCGAAATCAAGGGATTATCCGGTTGTGAAGTCTATGCCTCACAGTTAGAAAAGGAGTGGATAGAGAATATTGAAACACAGGCTCGGGAACGCCCGATTCCTAATTTTTATACTTTAGTAAAGGAGTCTGTTCCTGTAGACCATTTGATAAAAGAGCAGACTGGATATTTGCTAGAACCCGGCATAACTGTGAAGGCATTGGAGACACCGGGACATTCCAATGGCTCTGTATCTTATTTGTTTGAAGAAGAGAAGGTATTATTTTGTGGCGATGTGGTTCCTGTCACAGATGATTTTCCTATTTTTGTAAATGAAAGGGAGAGTGAGAATTCTATTCAAAAAATCTTGAAACTGAAAGAACTTCAATTCTGCTGTCCGGCATGGGACAGAGTTTATATAGGGAGTGAAATCAATGGAATTCTTCATGAGCGTTTGGAATTGTTGAGAATACTTAAGGAGTGCGTACAGCATGTGAGAAGCCAGCATGGAGAGGTATCAGAAGAAGAAATGATTTGTCTGATTGGAACAAAAATGGGATGGGGTAATATGAATGGAAATCCGTTATTTAGGAAAAGTGTTATGGCGTGTGACGAATCAGGGAAGTAAAGAATTGAAATGCACTTAGTGGATGCTCAGGCAAGTTATATTGGTATTGAATTAATTGGAGCAGATACATTATAATAACCTTGAGAATAACCGTTCTGTATGGATAATTATTCTGGAGCAAATTTCGTTTTGCAGTTTTTGGGGAGAAAGCAATATGATTAATTATATTATTAAGTTTGGCTTTGTATTAATTCTTTTTTTGGCATGGTGTACACTATGCATTTTCAAATACAAAAAATGGAGTTCTAAAAGAAAAATGTGTATAAAACCAATATCTGTTCAAGTCATTGAAATACTAGAGAAAAGGACAGCTCGAGGCGGCATGGTGTATAAACCAATATTTGCCATAATAGACGATAAAGACAATACCGTCATTGATTCTGCATTTTATTCGTCATTAGTGTCCTTTGAAATTGGACAACATCTTACATTACTTGTAAACCCACAGAATCCGAAGGAATTTCTATATGAAAACAATAAATATAACAAAGGTATAATCGTTGATGTTATATGTTGTTGTCTTCCCTGTATATTCATTCTTGGTATATTATTAGCAATACTATTAAAATAATAGAAAGAGGGGGATTTAATGTTAAATGAAGATGAAGAAGTAGGAATCGGAAGAAATAATCCGGTGATGGGAATTATTTTCCTGGCATGGTTTATAGGTTCAATCGCAGTCATATTTCTGGCTACGAAGGGGAGCTTGCCTTTGTTTATGATAACAATTGGTTTGGGGCAGTTTTTTCTTGGATTTACAGGAATTATTGGAGTTTCAATGGTAAAAATGTTGCGCCTGCATAAGGCGCAGGTCTGGAGTCCGGTAGCGTTTACAGTGCTCTTACTGATTTCCATTGGTCTGATTGTTGTTGGTTTTTTGCAGATGGTCGGAATGTTGGAACACATTTTGTCAGATTTACCGGAACTGGTTTGTGGAAGACCACTGGAAAATGAAGGATTGTTCTATGCAGCGTTATTCTTGGGGGTATTTTTCCTGGCAGCATTGGGATTAGTACTGGAATGTATTGTGTATCAGATAATTCGGAAGAAACACTGTACAGTTACAGTGACCGGCACATGTATAGAGATGAAGAGCCGATGGAATCAGAAGGCAAATCATCCCAGCGAACGAATTGTCGAAGCACCTGTATTTCAGTATGAATATAGAAACACATTATATAAGTCTTGTGATGAAATCTATACATCCACCAATAGGGTGAAAAAAGGAGACCAGGTGCAACTGTATATCAATCCCAAGTATCCGGAAGAATTCTATGTGGAAGGAACAGGAATTTTTCATAAGAATTTAATCATTGGAAGTGTGATTCTGTCGGTGCTTTCATTTGCAGGTATTATTCTATGCTGTATGAATATGTGATGAAGATAATAGCAGAATGAAAGCATAGAAACAGCTTGAATTATAAATAAGAGGTGATTCATATATATGATACATGAAATAAAAAATCCATTACGTTACCAGATATCTGAATATGATTGTGGTCCTACCACTATGTTAAATGCAATCAGTTATTTGTTTCCCAGAGATATGATTCCGGCAGAAGTAATACGAAATGTTATGTTATACTGCCTGGATTGCTATGGAACGGATGGTGTACCGGGAAAATGAGGAACTTCCCATGCTGCCATGATGTTTCTTTCAAACTGGCTGAATGGATTTGCCAGAACAGAGCAACTGTCGGTGGCTTGCAGTTATCTGGCTGAGGAATGGGTATATATGGGAAAATCAGGAAGCAGTGCTTTTGTTTAACGAGGAAACAAAACTGACAGAAGAAAAAACAATCGAGTATTTTATCTAAGAAGAGCCCAAAAATAATATTGACTAGAGCGATAAAAGTAGTGTTGATTGCTATAGCCTTAACCTATAACTAACTATAAGTTTCAAGTATTAACACTCTTTTGAAAAGCCTGTTATAATAAACCCATCAAAGGAAGAAAAGCTATAAGATAACAAGGAGGAAGCTATATTATGCACATAACTGCAAATACTATGATGATGAATATGCAAACTTGCTGCTGTATGATGATGAAACATGATATGGTTTATTTTCTTGCACCCCAATGGCGAAAATGATGTAACAGGATAGGTTATAGATACTAAAACGCAGGTGCAGAAATGTACCTGCGTTTTTATTTTGACAGAGAAAGGAAAAGATATGATTCGACTGGAACAGGTAAGCAAAACCTTCCACCTGAAAAGCAGAGAGGTAGAAGCGTTGAAGCAAATCAATCTGACAATTGAAGATAGAAGCATATTTGGAATTATTGGTTCTTCCGGTGCCGGTAAATCTACATTGGTTCGATGTTTGAACCTGCTGGAACGACCAACGGAGGGAAAAGTATTCTTAGATGATACAGAATTGACAGCCCTTTCCAATGGAAATCTTAGGAAGGAACGAAGAAAGATTGGAATGGTATTTCAGCAGTTTAATTTATTATCACAGCGAAATGCCCTGAAGAATGTCTGTTATCCT
This sequence comes from uncultured Clostridium sp., assembly GCA_945946715.1. Classification (GTDB taxonomy): domain Bacteria; phylum Bacillota; class Clostridia; order Lachnospirales; family Lachnospiraceae; genus CAG-632. The sequence goes on from CAMEWU010000164.1 coordinate 4,524, forward strand.
TTGGAAATCGCAGGCGTTCCTGCAAAACAGGCAAAGGAACGGGCCATAGAACTTCTAAAACTGGTAGGCTTAGAGGACCGAATGTATAACTATCCGGCACAGTTATCCGGAGGACAGAAACAGCGGGTAGCCATTGCCAGAGCGCTGGCAACAGAACCGAAATACCTCTTGTGCGATGAGGCAACCAGTGCATTAGATCCCAATACGACGAATTCCATACTGGAATTACTGAAAGAAATTAACGAGCGGTTGGGTGTTACAATTATTGTTATTACTCATGAGATGAAGGTGGTAGAAAAGATATGTACTCAGGTGGCAGTTTTGAATGAAGGGGAAGTGATAGAACAGGGTAGCGTACAAGACGTATTTATGTCACCAAAGACCAGAATTGCGCAGGAAATGATTTATCCAAAGCAGAAGTATGATAATCGGAACTTCCAAGGGAAAATATTCCGGTTAGCCTTTGGCGGTCAGTCCTCATCAGAGCCGATTGTAGCAAATCTGGTGCTGAAATGTCAGGCACCGGTCAATATTTTAGGAGCCGGTACAGAAGATATCGGTGGAAAAGCATACGGACAAATGCTGTTGGAATTTCCTCAGGATGAGAGAGTCATTGCGGAGGCAAAAAAATATCTGGATTCCATAGGAGTCCATTAC
>CAMEWU010000165.1 GCA_945946715.1 uncultured Clostridium sp.
AATCCATTTCGTTCTAATATAATCTGAACCGGTAAATCGGTAGTTATAATTTCTTCATAGATTGCACGAAGCCGTATAGTGCTGAGATATTCTGTAAATGTCATCCCCATATATTTTTTGAAGAAACGTGCAAAATAGGAAGGGTTCAATGCCAGATATTCGGTAATATCCTGTAAAGAGATATCTTCCTGGTAGTGTTGTTTTACATAGGACATAACACTGGTTAACCGTTCCATGTATTTTTCAGATTGATGATATTCATTTTGGGTAATATCTACTTTGAAATGCTGCATCATAATGTAAAGCAAATCAAAGATATAGCTGTAGTATTTTAAGCGGTATCCTTCCGGTTTCGCATACCACAAATCTGTAAGTTGATTTAAAATGTTCCGGATGGTATCTGTAATTAGAGTATCCGGAGGAACCGTAGGAGCGACTTGTTCGGAAAGTGGATTCCCGGGAACAGATGAAGTGGTTTCAAAATGCACATAATCAATATCCGGTATATGAGTCTTTAAAAACAGGTAAGGAATCTGAATAATCAGAGAATGACTATATGTTTTGCAATATGTAGAGTGAATCATATTGGAGTCGATTATAATAAATTCACCGGTGTTTAAGGCATATGACTTTTGCTCGATATTGATGTTCAAATTTCCGTCCAAAATGTATAGAACTTCCATGCTGTCATGCCAGTGGGCAGGTACAAAATATTCGTAGTCTTTGCAGCAGGAATACCTCATATTTACGTCTGCATCAATTTTAATTGTTTCATATGCTACAACTGGTCGATTCATAGGAGCCTCCTTTTCTATTGAAGTCAGTATAGCGAATTATGATATAATTGTAAATAATAAGAAATCATGTTATACTTATTTCATTTATTATGGCTAAGAGAATAATATATAGGCTGAGAAGTGAGGAATTGATATGTGGGTAGCGGATAATTGGAAAGAATATGAGGTACTGGACTGTTCCAAAGGTGAGAAGTTGGAACGTTGGGGAGACTATCTGTTGGTGCGTCCGGATCCTCAGGTACTTTGGGATTTGCCAAGAAAGAATCCCGGATGGAAGAAAAAGAACGGTCATTATCATAGAAGTAATAAAGGTGGTGGAGAATGGGAGTTCTTTCATCTGCCGGAACAGTGGGAAATTCATTATGGAGAGTTAACATTTCATTTGAAGCCCTTTAGTTTTAAGCATACAGGCTTGTTTCCGGAACAAGCGGTTAATTGGGATTGGTTTTCAGGATTAATTCGGCAGGCGGGAAGACCTGTAAAGGTATTGAATCTGTTTGCTTATACAGGGGGAGCTACCTGTGCCGCAGCAAAAGCAGGAGCATCGGTAACCCATGTAGATGCATCCAAAGGGATGGTAAACTGGGCAAAAGAAAATGCAAAAGCAAGTGGATTGGAGGAAGCACCAATCCGCTGGATTGTGGATGACTGCGTAAAGTTTGTAGAACGGGAAATTCGTCGGGGAAACCGATATGATGCAATTATTATGGATCCTCCGTCCTATGGCAGAGGTCCCAAAGGAGAAATCTGGAAAATAGAAGAAAAAGTACATCCCTTTATCCGGTTGTGTACACAAGTGCTAAGTGAAAAACCGTTGTTTGTGCTGGTAAATTCCTATACCACAGGATTGGCTCCGGCAGTTCTGACTTATATGCTGAGTACTGAAATTGTACCAAAATTTGGCGGCAGGGTAGAATCACAGGAAATAGGATTACCTGTAAAAGAAACCGGATTGATACTGCCATGTGGAGCTGCAGGGCGCTGGAGTAATGGGTAAGAAATAGGTTTTACTGATAGATATAAGTGATGGATACGAAAGGAGTTTCACTGTATATGAAAGAGCAAAAGAAAAGTAATGTACAAAAAAAGCATAAGGACCGATTATTTCTTTCCAAGGTTCTGGTAGTTGGCTTCTTGCTTATGATTCAAGTTGCTTTTCTGATTGTAATGACCTTGGAGCTTGGTGAATACTATGCATATGTACAGGCACTTTGTTCAGTTATTAGTATTCTGGTAGTGATTTATATTGTTAATAAACCGGATAATCCGGCTTATAAGCTGGCGTGGGTAGTTCCGATTCTGTTATTTCCGATTTTTGGTGGGATTTTCTATTTGGTAATCGCAGGTAATCGTTCGAGCAAGCGATTTGTACGAAAAGTAGAAAAGAGTATAACAGACTCCTGCCAGTTCCTGCCACAGAATACGCAGATACTGGATGAACTGGAAGAAGACTCTAAAAATGTGGCAATGCAGTCCCGATATATTCAGAAATATGCCAAATATCCGGTATATCAGCATACGAAAATGACTTATTATCCATTGGGAGATGATAATTTTCAACCTTTGCTGGATGAACTGCGCAAAGCAAAACGATACATCTTTATAGAGTATTTTATTATTCGGGAAGGCGTTTTTTGGAATTCAGTTCTGGATATTTTGGAAGAAAAAGTGAAAGAAGGCGTTGATGTTCGAGTGATGTTTGACGATATGGGCTGTGTGGCCACGATACCTTCTGACTATGAAAAACGCATTCGTGAAAAAGGAATTAAGTGTTATTCCTTTAATCGGTTTATCCCGATTTTGACATTACGCTTAAACAATCGGGATCATCGGAAGATTACGGTGATTGATGGGCATACAGGATTTACCGGTGGAATCAATTTGTCTGATGAATATATTAATCAGACATCACCGTATGGGCATTGGAAAGACACAGGCGTCATGCTGAAAGGAGAAGCGGTCTGGAGTCTGACGGTAATGTTTTTACAGCTCTGGGGCTATGTTTCCGGGACAACTGAGAATTTTTATGATTATATACCTGAAAAGAAAGAACTGGAAGATATAGAAAGTGATGGATATGTCCAGCCATACAGTGATTCTCCACTGGATCAGGAAATTGTTGGGGAAAATATTTACCTAAATATGATAAATCGGGCACAGAAGAGTATTTACATCATTACACCATATCTGATACTGGATAATGAAATGACAACTGCATTAACTCTGGCGGCAAAAAGTGGTGTAGATGTCCGTATTATTATTCCGGGAATTCCGGATAAAAAGATTGTGTATATTTTGACACAGGCAAATTGTGGCCCACTGCTGGAAAGTGGTGTACGAGTCTTTAAATATGCACCGGGATTTACCCATGCTAAGGGAATTCTGGTAGATGATGAGATTGCTACAGTAGGAACTGTTAACTTTGATTATCGAAGCCTTTATCTTCATTTTGAGTGTGGAGTCTGGATGTATAAAACCGGAATTATTCAGGACATCCGTCAGGATTTTGAGGATACGCTGCAGAAGTGTGAGGAATATACCATCGAAGATTATCAAAGGGTTTCACATGTGAAAAAGGTGATGCGAGCAATTTTGAAGATGCTGGCACCTTTAATGTAATATTAATAGGAAGAAAAGGAACAGGCATGGAACATATATTGGATGATTTTATAAAGACAATATGCGATGAACGGCCATATAAACTGGTAATTAGCAATCCTTTGGATAAAGCACAGGCGGTACGAAAGATTGTCATTCAGTTGCAACAGGGAAAACGGGGCTATCAATATCAGATAGAGAAATTTACTGAGAAGCAGGCATTTCATATTAATATAGAAGAAAGAGATTTATTTGAGAGTGTTCAAACTTATTTCGGTACGGAATTCTTACAACTGACTGCATGGACGGAACAGTGGGAGTACCAGGGACGTATTAGTAAAAAGGGAAAGCTGCTCTGCAATCAGAATAGGAATACCCAGAAACAGACCATTCGACAGGGAAATAACCGTACAAAGAATTACTGTATACCGGAAGGAACGGTAATCCCTCCACTGGTGGATATGGGTATCTTTACGAAAGAAGGAAAGGTAGTACAGTCAAAATATGATAAGTATCGGCAAATTAACCGTTTTTTAGAGATGGTTGAAGATGTTTTAAAAGATATGCCGGAGGAACCCCTTCATATTATAGATTTCGGTTGTGGAAAATCCTATCTCACGTTTTTATTATATTATTATCTGGTAGAAATAAAGAAACGTTCAGTAAAGATAACCGGACTGGATTTGAAACAAACGGTGATTGAGCATTGCCGGAAAACAGCAGAAAAATATCATTATGATAATCTTCGGTTTGAACTGGGGGATATTCACGGATATCAGACTACAGAGCCGGTACATATGGTAATAACTCTTCATGCCTGTGATACTGCTACTGATTACGCATTGTATAATGCAATCTGCTGGAATGCAAAAGCCATTTTGTCTGTGCCATGCTGCCAGCATGAATTAAATCAGCAGATGCAGGGAGAATAACTGGCTATTTTATCGCGTTATGGAATTATTAAAGAGCGGACGGCTGCATTGATGACAGATGCAATTCGGGGAAATCTGTTAGAGGCCAGTGGATACCGGACACAGATGCTGGAATTTATTGATATGGAGCATTCTCCAAAAAATATTCTGATTCGTGCGGTGAAAGGTACGGTAACAGAAAAGCGAAAACAGGATGCATTAAAAGAGGTACAGGAGCTTATAGAGACCTTTGGCCTGCGTCCCACATTATATGAGTTGCTATATGAGGAAAAAAGAAATGAGTGAAAATCAGGAAAATAAAAGAACAATTATTGACAGTTATGATGGTGATCCGGATGATGTGGTGTTCTTTCAATCACCTAATGCAGAGGAATCTCAAAAAGATGATGGTGTAAAAGAAGTATTTATGGAAGAAACGACTCAAGAGGACTTAAAAGAGAATCTGAGGGAGATGGTGATACAACAACTGACAGAAGAGACTGTAGAGGACGAAAAAAAACAGGAAGAGCCGGAAGCGGCACCAGAACAGCAACCACTGGGATATATTGATGTAAATGATCCGCATTATGCAAATTATCAGCCGGATCCCTATTATGAATATGGATATGGTCCGGAACCGAAAGCAAAAAAGCTGGAGGAAAAGCAGGAAAGCTCAACATTAGGAATTATCAGTTTCTGTACGGGAATCGGCAGTATATTTTTAGGCTGCTGCGGTTTTCAATACTTATTAGGGTTAACAGCCTTGGTAACCGGAATCTGGTGTTTATGCTTAAAAGGGAATTCCAAATCCACAAAAGTTTTTGCAATCATTGGCATCATATGTGGATGCATACCATTTTT
>CAMEWU010000166.1 GCA_945946715.1 uncultured Clostridium sp.
TATCCAGAGCCTCTTCTACAAACCGCTCCTGATCTGTGTCTTCAATTCGTAATATGAAATCGCCACCTTCGTGCTTTGCAATCAGGTATGCGTATAATGCAGTTCTTAAATTGCCAACATGCATACGTCCTGTTGGACTTGGTGCAAATCTGGTTCTAATTTTGCTCATTTTTATCTCTCCTATCATTTTTGGTATTGCGAAAAAAGAGCTTTCCAGATCATTCGAATCCATAGAATATCCTTTTGATTCGTTATCTGCAAAGCCCCATTTGCTTTCAAATTTACTTGTTTGCTCCACAGCAGAACTTAAACTTTTTGCCGGAACCACATGGACAAGGATCATTTCGTCCTACCTTTGGTGGCTTTACTACTGTCTTAGAAGTCTTTTCTTTTTTGTACAACTCTTTCCGACGTTCCGGAGTCAGAATATTATCCCACTCCTCTAATGTATATAACCATTCTGCATTGCAGCCAACCATATTCATATAAAGCTTTTCTACATCGATATCGATGGAAACCTGTGTATCAGCTTCCATTTCTTCAATATTATTCGGAGTCTTTAAACTTTCATCGATACCATCTAAAAATCCTACCATTAACTGCAAGGTAGTTTCATACTTATCTGCCAACTCCTGAACAGTACCTTCTACCACCTCATCCGGATTCTTTAATAACTGCTGATAAATGCCTTTCTCAACATTAAAATAATTTAACCAGAACTGTTTGCCTTCCGGTGTCCTGTCATCTAAACCATATGCGTAATCCCGCCAGTCTTTTAATAAACTCATTCTTTTATCCTCTTCTTTCTCGTTTTCGTATATGATTATGTTATCATTTTTTCAAAATTACGTCTTCGACTTTCACAGTATAGCAAACCTGCTGTCAGATTTCAACTACTTTCCTTCCCAGTTCCACTTCATGGCTGCCTTCCATTCTGCCTTCCTGCTGTCATACTCTTCTTCCAGCCAGGCAATCGCTTTTTCTCTTCCTTCTTCACTAAACTCAAACCGATTTCTGGTCATTGTTTCCGGTGGAGTTGTCTCATATGCAAATGGCTCTTTCCATACTACAGCTTCCAGCCAGGTTTGTTCTGTAGCCTCTGATGTTCCTTCTTGCTCCACTTTTTCCGTTACTTTATGTAACAAAAACCGCATGCCTTGAAAGCTGCCAGACCACTTTTGCTTTTTTATATACTGTAATGGCATATACTCACTATGTGCCAGCATCTCTGTTCTTCCTTTCTGCAATCGTTTGCTTCACCTGCATTTCTCTTACCCTTGTACTATTTTTCCATAAACTTACAGAGTTTTTCATACTCTGCTTTCATCCGTTCATATCCATGCTGATAGAATTCTTCCCTTTTTTCTTCTCTGGTTTCAAATTTACTGATACATGGCATTTCCGGTCTAAGGATAAATACCTTCCCTTCTGATTCCAGACGTTCCATTTCCTCCCGCTGAGTTGCATAAACATCTGCCCGTTCTAACAATGCATCCGCAAATTTCGGATATTTTTTTCCATATATTCCTTTAATAAAAAGCTTATATTTCTTATAATCAGTAGGAGTTTCATTTCCGGTTTTCGTCATAATAATAACAACCTTATCACATCCCCGCTGGAATGCGTGATTATATGGAATCGAATCCACCAGGCTGCCATCCATATAGTCCTGTCCATCCATTTCGACAGGTATGGATAAAATTGGTACAGAACAGGAAGCTTTTACCGCTGTCAACGTATGTGTATCGTCACCTGCTCCATTAATATATTCTGCTTTTGCCGTATTGCAGTTTACTACAACAATTTCATGCTCAACCTTTGTATTTCGATGTGCCTCAAAATCATATGGAAATGTCTTGTAGGAAAATTCAAATACCATCTTATCCAAATTCAGGTAACTACCGGTTTTTATTAATTGTGACGCTCCATAATAAGCATCTTTCTTTCCCGGACTAATTACATTTCTGGTTCTTCCACGCTGCCCCGAAATATAATTCATCATATTACCTGCACCAGCTGAAACACCGGCAATATAATCAAATGTTACATTTTTATCCAAAAGAAAATCCAAAGCTCCTGCTGTAAATAGCCCACGCAGGGCACCGCCCTCCAATACCAGTCCTATTTTCATTCTTATCATCCTTATCTTCTCTGTATAGTTCTATCTTTTGAAATATCCTATTTCCATTACAGAACGGAATAGGAAATAATCATAATCCTTATAATATAATAAATAAATCCCAAAATAGCCAAGCTATTACTGATAAATATTAAAGTCCCGGCCACTATATGAAACCGCCGAACAGCCGGTGTTTCATTTAATACCTCTGTTCTGACAATGGGATAAGATGCAGGTGCTGACAAGATGGATAAAATAGACACTTTAAATCCCTTTACACCTTTCATAATTACAAAACAATCTACAAATAAAAGCAGAAGTGGAATTCCAACCACCACAGCAAAAATCAAAGCTGCTACAACTGTAGTTTTCATACACTCAATCAATTCTAATCCGGAATAAAGACTGGTGGACTTTGGAAAAAACCAACCTCCGGCATTCATAAAAATTAAGCATGGAAATATGATACACGATAGTATATTCGTACACTCAAATAAGTAAACAAAAACCGGATTTCGTTTCATTCTCTATTCCCCCTTTCATCTGATTTCTACAAATCTTTTATGATTTTATCATAAAAATACAAAAAGATACAGTCTTTTCTATTTTTATAAACTTACATTATACATGGAAAAAGACCCCGGTGGGGAAACCGGGGCCTCATGGATAAAGGGGAGGATCGTAGGTCTCTTCTTTCGAAAAGAGCTTACGCTTAATCTAATAAGCAATTACTTATTAGATTAACTATAGTATTACCTATTCCACAGGAGATATACCTGCTTTTTTATTTTTTTTCAAATCCATGGCTTTTCGAATCGGAATTGCCAGTCCATAAGCTACTGCTACTGAAATTACATCCTTAACAAGATAAGGTGCCGATGCTAACAAAAAGGACTCCCCAAGGCTTTGTCCACTAACCAACGCAAACTGGATAGAACCACATACATGGCAAATCAGCAGTCCCATAATTCCAAATAGAATGGACAACCACTTCTTTTGTATGGCATCCTCCAGTCCACATCCAAAGGCAAGGAACAAAAATCCCCAGATAAATCCACCTGTCATACCAAATAGTTTGGCAGGACCCACACCAAATCCGGCATACACGGGTATGCCAATAAACCCAATCAGTACATATACAAATGTAGACAACGTCCCTTTCCATTTACCCAGACAATAACCAGTTAATGCAACAGCAAAAGTCTGAAGAGTAATGGGAATTCCCCACGGAGTAGGAATGGCAATCTGTGCCAGAACGGCAATGACTGCTGCAAACACACCTATAAATACAATACTTTTTACTGAAAATACCTGTTTCTTCTCTTCACTCATAGTATGAATACTCCTATTCTTCTATTTTCCTGTGTTCCATAATATTTTTTGATGCAAGTTTTTCTAATTTACCGATCGTACACTTACTTCTCCGGAGGATAATTCCACCCGTCTGCCATCTTCACATTCCAGAATCAAATGCCCCTGTTCATCAATATCCACTGCCCGGCCTGTAACCACCGGTTCTGAAAGAGTTCGGACCTGCTGTCCCAGCAAAAACGAACGTCTCTTATACTCTGTCATAAATGTCCGTTCCGTCAAATGCTTATAATAATTCCAAAATCGATTAATCATTTCAGCTACAATTCTGCTTCGTGCTTCACCATCAGAATCTGCCAGACCATGGTCTTTCTGATTCAGAAATATAGGACCGGCAATTTCCCGAATCTCTTCCGGAAATCCGCCTTCCGGTTCCCGTACATTAAATCCAATTCCTGTAACTGCATATTCCAGTAATCCCGTTTCCACATTCATGGAAGCTTCCGTCAGAATTCCACATACTTTTTTGCCATGGCAAAATACATCATTGACCCATTTGATTCCTGCCTGATTGCCGGAAACCATTTCAATCGCTTCTGCTGCCGCTACCGCTGCAGCAGTGGTTAAAAACAAAGACTCCTGGGCTGAAAATTGGGGACGGAACAGAAAGCTGATATAAACACCACTGACTGGTGGGGAATAAAAACTCCGTCCCATTCGCCCCCGTCCGGCAGTTTGTGTTTCTGCTATCACAATTACCCCTTCCGGCTTTCCCTGTGCCGCATATTCCTTTATCCGGTTATTAGTAGAATCTATTGATTTATAAACTTCTAATGTTAACTCTGATAACTCCGGATTCAGGTATTTTGAAATGCTTTGGACCGATATAATATCGTTTTCCAATTTCAAACAATATCCCCGATTCGTTCCGGCTGTAATGCAGTATCCTTCCTCTTGCAGGGATTTCACTGCCTTCCAGACTGCGTTCCGGCTGACGCCCAGCGTAGCCGCCAATTGAGCACCTGAAATATGTTCACCTTTTTGTTTTTCTAAAGTTTCTAATACTTGTTCCTTTACATTCATTTTCTTTCCCCATCAAAGAATAATCTAACTTTTATACGGTCTCATCATATCAGTCGCTTTTTTAATTGTCAACGTTAATATATAAGAAGGTGACAATCATCAAAAATTAGGTGAAGCTTTTTTCCATTTGAATATCTTTAAGGCTTGAAGCACATTTTATATTGTGTTATATTAAACATAAAGAAAGGTATCTGCGTTAACAGATACCTCTCAGTACGGCATGTATCCCATTCCAAAAGTGGATACTCCCGAGTAGCGTTTTGCTCTTTAGAGCGTCGCCTAACCTGGAGTGAGACAGGTTAGGCATTTTTTATTTCTTCTTAATGTTTCTCTTATTATCGAGAAAGGTCAGAAACGCAACAATCAAACTACCAAAGGAAATCAGCAAGCTGGTATGAGCTCGGGAGGCTACCACCCCTGTCATGGGTTCCGTAATTTAATTTTATCATATTAACAAGGATGCATCAATAAATTATAATTTTTTCATATCAAATTATTGATAATTATGCCCACCTCGCTTCGCTCGGTGGAGGGCTTGCGCCCTAATTTTCAATTAAGCCATGCCCACCTCGCTTCGCTCGGTGGAGGGCTTGCGCCCTAATTTTCAATTAAGCC
>CAMEWU010000167.1 GCA_945946715.1 uncultured Clostridium sp.
CTTGATTTTTATGGATCACTTAATGCCGGAAATGGATGGTGTGGAAACCTTGCGGCGACTGCGAAGAGAAACCGGAAATCCAAATCAGTTTACAGTGGTGATTGCGTTAACGGCAAATGCCATTAAGGGTTCCAGAGATTTTTATATTGAGACAGGATTTCATGAATATCTGACAAAGCCTATTGAAGGTGAGAAGCTGGAAGAGGTGCTTATGCAACTATTGCCAAATGAATATATTATTCCGGCAGAGGAAGAACAGGAGAGATTGGGAAATCAACAGGAATCGGCAACTGTTATGGGAGGCATGAGCACTATAGAAACATCTGTTTCTACTGAAGACTGCATGCAGGAGCTGGTAACATTGTTAGATGAGGCTCATATTAAAGTAGAAGATGGTTATTATTTTGCAGGCAAATCTATGGGACAGTTTCACTGGATGATTATGCTGTTTGCGGAAAGTTTTCGAGAGAAGTATCAAAAGCTGGCAGAGCTATATGATGAGAAGAATCAGGAAATGTATACCATAGAAGTTCATGCATTGAAATCAAATGCGAAAGGGATTGGAGCCAGACAATTGTATCAGCTGGCATGGGAACATGAGCAACAATCCCGGGCCGGAAACTGGGAATATGTACAGATGCATTGGGAAGAATTGTGTCAGGAATGGTGTTGTGTTGTAAACGGAATCTATAATTATATTGGAGAAGATCCTGTTGAACTGGGGGAAGCAGCAGTGACAGACAGTACTACTCCCTTGGATTTAACCATGGAGCAACGGATGATTTTGGAAAACAGCATATCTTTTGTTGAAAATTTCGAAGCGGATCCCGCATGTGCATTGATTGAAAATCTGTTACAGGAAAATCTTTCGGAAGAAAGTAAAACATGCCTGGAACAGGTATTAGCAGCATTGGATTGTCTGAATTATGAAGAGGCAGTTCGACTATTAAGACAATTGTAAAGGCAGGGAGCATATCCGGATAACCGGGCATGCTCCATTTTTCATTGACATTCATCCTAATACCGAATACAATATAGCCATTGAAAAATATCATAATTCTGCAAACCTTGCGGTCAGATGGATAGCTGATATTCATCTGTTTAAAGGAACGCGGTGCGAGGCCGGACTGTTAATCCCAGCCGTAATGGGGACGAACGAATCATTATGTCACTGAAGCTGAAGCTTTGGGAAGGCGATTCCAGTAGGATGAACCAGAGTCGGAACACAATACGTAAGGAGGAAAAATCGTAAATGTCTTTAGGCAAAAAGATGTTTATTTTTGTTGCCATGAATGGTGGCATGGGTTGCTTCCAGATTCTTTTCACATGACAGCACAGAATGGATTTTTTCAAAAATATAAGAAAAGAGGAAAAGAAGCATGGTAAAAATCAAGAAGCGGATACTGGCAGTTTTGCTTACTGCAGCAATGTTAATTATGCTGCTGCCTTTGTCGGTATTTGCAGAAACACACGAAAATCAGGTACATGTAGTGGTAGAAAACATGACCTACAAAATGGAACAGGGAGCTCCCTGGGAAGGAACGAAAATTGACGCCTGGGTTACCATTGAGTCTTCCAGTACCGCCCTTTCTGTACTGGAAACGGCAGTAGGAACTGGAAATCTGGATGCAGTGGCTGGTTACTATGGTACCTATATTAATGGTATCTACGGCATCACAAACGGAGATGGAGGAACCATAGGAGAATATGGATGGAATCCGGCAGGCTGGATGTTTGAGATAAATGGAACTATGGCAAGCTCCGGTATCTCCAATTATACGGTATCAGCCGGCACCTTAAGTGGTGGGGATGAGCTGGTATTTGAATATTCTTTAGATGGTGGACCGGATATCGGTTATGACTATTCGGATACGGAAAAGAAGGCCTTGAAAAGTCTGGAGGTAAGTGATGGTGTATTATCACCGGAATTTCGTTCAGGTCAGACCAGCTACACATTAACTATTCCAAGTGATACAGAAAGTATTGTATTATCACCGGAAGCGGAGAATAAGACAGAGACCATTACGGTTTCAGTAGGGGATACAGAATACAAACGGGCATTAGAAATTCCGGTAGATACAGGCACACAGATTTCAATTGTATGCAGCAATGGAACGGAAGAAACCACATATACCCTGTATGTGAAGAAAGCATCATCTGTGGCGACAGCTGATATGAAAAAGGATATGCTGGACCTTTATAGTAAAGGGGAGAAAGATACCACTTGTGTTTATGGAAATGAATGGGTGATTCTTACAATGGCAAGAGCAGATGAACTGCCAAAGGAGTGGGCAGATGCTTATTATGCAAGTGTAGAAGATACGGTTAAAAGTTTAAAAAGTGCGAAATTAGATAGTACTTATGCAACGACCAATGCAAAAGTAGTATTGACGTTGAGTGCCATTGGAAAGAATCCGTCTAATGTGGCAGGCTACAATCTGTTAGCACCGCTGGCAGATATGAACTATATTAATAAGCAGGGGGTAAATGCAGCTATTTACGCTTTGCTTGCTTTTGATGCAAAGGACTATACCATTCCGAAGGCTCAAGAAAATGAGGAACAGACAACCCGGGAAGCTTTGATTCAGTGTGTCCTGGATGCTGAACTGGAAACCGGCGGATGGGATTGGTCCGGAATTCAAGCAGACCCTGATTTTACGGCAATGGCAATTCAGGCGTTGACTCCTTATTACACAACCAATGGTGATGTGAAAGCAGCAGTTGACCGGGGCTTACAGGCATTATCGGATATTCAGAATCCGGATGGAAGTTTTTCAAGCTGGGGAGTACAGAATTCCTGTAGTACAGCACAAGTTTTGTTGGCATTGTCCGGAATAGGGATTAACCCTGCAACGGATAGCCGATTTATAAAAAATGGATATACCATTTTCCAGGGCTTAGGTGACTTCTATGTTGCGGGAAGTGGATTCCGCTATGATTTTTCTTCTCCGACAGCGGATGGATATTCAACAGCACAGGTATCCCAGGCGTTGGTTGCCTATGACAGATTAATAAATCAGGAAAAATCATTTTATGATATGCAGGATGTGGTGATGGAAAGCACCGAGGAAGAGACAACGGAAGTAGTGACTGAAGCCACAACTGCTGTAACAGAAAACTCTACTGCGACAAGTAGTAATGGTACTCCAAGAACCGGTGACCATGCACCACTTGGCTTTTTGTCATGTGTTGCTATTCTTGCAGTATTAAGTTTTGCGGCAACAATAGGAAAGAAACAAGAAAAATAAGTATTATGAAATAAGGAGAGCAGCACAATGCAATGGATAAAACAGCATAAATCAATTATGATTGGTAGTGGAGTCATTCTGATTGTGTTACTTGCAGCTTTCCTGTTTGGTGGCCCTAGTACGTCTCCTTCCCCGGAATCGGGGATAGGGGAACCGGATATTTCAGAAGATACCACAGCAGGAGATTTGGGTACGACAGGAAAAGCAGGAGTGGATACCACAGAAGCTTTTGGAACAGTGGTCAATGGAGATATGGACTCAGATAAACAATCAGAGTCCGGAGAGAATACAGAGACTGCTACAACTGCATCTGCTCAGAAAGAAACAATCCAAGAGGCAGGAACGGAAGATTCGAAGGAGACTACAACTGCGTCTGTAACAGAGGCAACTACAGAAACCACTACAGAAGTGACCACGGAAGCCATTACGGAACAGGCGACCATTACCTGTACCATTTCTATTTCCTGTGCAACCATATTAAATAATATGGATTCCTTAGATCCGGCAAAAAAGGACTTAATACCGGCAGATGGAGTGATTTTGTCTGAGACAGAAGTGACTCTGAAAGAAGGAGAAACTGTGTATGATGCATTACGAAGTGCCTGTAAAGATGCAGGAATCTTAGTGGATGCTACTTACTCTCCGGTAAATAGTTCCACTTATGTAAGAGGAATTCAGAATATCTATGAATTTGATTGTGGCAGTCTTTCCGGATGGAAGTATTCTGTAAATGGCGTATATGCAAATTATGGATGCTCTTCTTATATTCTGAAGGATGGCGATGTGATTCGCTGGAATTATACATGTGCAGTAAATGATGTGTAAATGAGGGAAGCTATGAAAGATGCATTTTCTATGTATCATCCAATTGTAAATCTGATTTTCTTTTTGGCAGTTCTGGGTTTTTCTGCTTTTTTTCAGCACCCGGTCTGTATCGTGTTGGAAATCATTACTGCAGTCGCCTACGGGGCTCTATTAAGAGGTAAAGAGGCAGTTATGGGTTCCATGGTATATTTATTGCCTGTAAGCGGACTGATTATCTTATTAAATCCGTTATTCAATCATCAGGGTCTTACTGTATTAGGTTATTTTTCAGGTGGCAATCCTTTTACGTTAGAGGCGATTATATATGGCATGGTAGCTGCCGGAATTCTGCTGACATTTGTTCAATGGTTTGCCTGTTGGAACCAGATTATGACTACAGATAAGCTGGTGTATCTTTTTGGCAGACTGGCACCGGCACTGAGTCTGGTTATGGCAATGACATTTCGATTTATTCCCAGATATGGAAAACAATATAAAGCGGTAGCTGCCGCACAGCGACAGTTGGGACATACAATGGAACAGGGGAAGCTGATAGGAAAGATGCGGACAAGTGTCCGGATTTTTTCTATTATGCTCACCTGGGCAATGGAACATGCCATAGAAACTGCTAATTCTATGAAAAATCGGGGCTATGGACTGCCAGGGCGAACTGCATTTTCCCTGTATAAATGGACAAAGCGGGATACAGCAGCTCTTTTGATTCTCCTTCTGTTAAGTGGAATCGTTGGATATGGAGTAGCAACAGGCAGATTATACTGGGGATGCTTTCCTACATTTTCTGAAGTTGGGACTGATTGGCAGTCCATGGGAATCTATATCTGCTATGGAATACTATTGCTTTTTCCAATGCTGGCAGATGGTGTAGAAGCTGTTCAGTTTTACAAAGCAGATGGCAGGAGGTAACAAAATGGAAATTTTTTGCTTAGAGCAATTTGGGTTTCAATATCCACAGGGTGATACAAGGGTACTGAATCAGATTCA
>CAMEWU010000168.1 GCA_945946715.1 uncultured Clostridium sp.
TCAAAAGAATATGGATATGGTGCGGAAGAAAAAGTTGCACGAAAATTCCAGAGTGATAAGGATAATGACTATATTCTACCCTTTATTTATAGTGACACTGATCAAATTGTGACAACTTCTTCAACGAAACTGTTTTATCGATTAGAAGAATCCGCCGATAAGACGTCTGGTGAAGCAGATTATTATACGTTTCCTGCGGGTGAGTATAAGAAGCATGCCTACATTTTATTTGATACGGATACAGCTAAGTATGAAGGATTCTGGGTAGTAAACGGATATATCTATCCGTTGATTAAGATTTCACCCAATAGCACGGATGTGGCCTATGAATATTCCATGGCAGACCGGGAACCGGTTGAAAAGGCTCAATTATCTGCCGATATGTATCAGTATGATACAAATATTACTGGTAATTCGGCAGCATTGGATAGAGTTACCAATAAAATATATTCGTCAAACACATATAATTTTCTAAAAGATTATACGTTATCCGTTAATCCCTACGACTGGGATTCCAATCAGGGAGCAGGCGCAACGTATGGGTTTGAGTATTATTATCGTATTGATTCCTCACGTCCGTCTGATACGGATGAAGTAAAGAACGGCATTATTGAAAATGGTACCAAGATTTCTTCACCAGATCAGAAGATTTCTTTAGATTCTTGTTCGGAAGGTAGTACAGTTTATCTCTCTGTGGTAAGAACAAGAAAATACAGAAAACCTTCTATGATTACATATCAAATCAACATTATGAAGGACTGGGATGATTTAACACTTTCCACAGCCAGCAGTACTTTGTGGAGTGATGATGTCTTAACCATTAATACTTCGACCAATGTTAATGACATTAATACATTATATTCGTATGCAGCCAGATACAATCCGCCTTTTAAATTATCCGGAATACGGTATGTGATTCGTACAATAAAGACAAGTTCCATGACAACATTAAAAGGCTTGAAGGTAGATGATAACCTATCTTTGAGCAGTGATATTATTGCTGCTGGAACAGTTACCGGTTCAAATGGTGTGTTAGACGGATGTACCATTCCCTTAGACTGCCTGCAGTATGTGAATTCCAATGCAAACTTTTATGTTTATCTGCAATTTTACGGGGATGATGTGTGTGGTGGTAAAGTATATGAGTATACCTATCAAATGCCCACGGAGACGAACGCGCCTTCGCTGATTCCTTCAGCCGGAACTTCGCAGCATACAGCTAAAAATATTGGTACCGGTGATAGTGCATATGTTGTAAAAGAGGAAAATCAGGCATATGTATATGCGGTTGATGATACGAACTTGTCTTATACGGTTGTAACAGGCGATGAAAAGAGCAGATTGGAAAGCAGTTATCCATCAGCAGGAAAAACTTCACCGGTTACAGCAACAGAAGGAACTTCGGCATATGTCGGATGTGATGGAAAGTGGTTTCGGATAAACGGGGGAACGGTATATACGGATGATGGAATTGCCATGACCAATAATACCGGCAATACCATTCAGAAGACGGTAAGCGCGATTGCTTTCCACAATGGATATATGCCCAGCAAGACTACTATATTTTATTATTCCGTAACTCCCGTACAGGCGGCTGAAACGGTAAGCTTTGAGCCTTCCGATACTTCGATTGCCAGATTTTCAAAGATTTATCTGAAAAATCTGACGTTAAATTCTGAAATATATTATATGGTGGATCAGAATGGTGCTGATTTTTCCAAGAGCCAGCTTGCAGACTTGCAAAGCGTAACCTATGGCATGAACGAAGCCGGTCTTCCTAAAAGTGTGTATAAATATGACTCTGCACAGGGAATTCTGGTTACGGGTGAAAGCAGGGTAAGTGTTTGTGCTGTTGCAATCAGTAAGTCATCTTTAGTAAGCCCGATTGCATCCAAGAGTTATGATGTCACAGAGCCCGGAAGAACTGCATCAGTAACCAGTGTTCCGGCCGGAACGGCAACTACCGTACCTACCGTGATACCGGGAGAAAAAATTCTGTTATTATCCGCTACATCAGGGGCAGATATTTATTATAGTCTGACCGGAGATGTTTCATTAACGGAAAATACAGACGGCAGCTATGAAATACCAAAAGAAGCTCAAAATACCACCTTCCTTTACAATTCTACAGATGGCATTGTGATGCCACAAAAGAAGGATGCTTCTGACCAAACATTTACGATTTATGCTGTTGCCGTAAAGAAGGGAATGAGTAAGAGCGCTCAGAGTGTATTAAAATTCCAGTATCCGTCTGAAGTCGGAGAACCGGTTGCAAATATTGCTTCAGGGGAAGTGACGAGAGGAACGGTTATCAGACTGACCTCATCAACAGAAGGAGCTGTAATTTATTATAATATGACAACCGATGGAAGTGAGCCGGAAGATCCGACCATCTCCAGTATGACATATGATAAGGAACAGGGAATTACAATTTCAAAAGAGACAAAGATGAAAGCGATTGCCGTGAAAAATACGATTACCAGTAATGTGGTTTCCTTTGCCTATACCGTATCGGAAAAACTGGCAGCGCCTACTGCGTCCTTAACATCGGGTTCTGTATCAACCCGCGGTGCAATTGTCACATTATCCGCAGCTGAGGGAGCAACCATATTCTATACTACGGATAATACAAGTCCAAAGGATCCGGAAAATACATCGGTTATGATAGGTAATTCCGTTATTTTGGATGGAAACAGCGGAGATTTGGTTACGATTAAAGCCTATGCGTCCTTAAATGGGAAAACGGATAGTGATGAAGCTACCTTTACCTATACCATCAGTCAGTTCTCCGGTGGTATTACTGCAGATCCTCCGACAGGAACAGAACTGGGAGCAGGCTCCATTGTCAATCTGATTTCAGATGTCAGTGATGCAACCATCTATTATACGACCGACGGAAGTAATCCTACAGCCGAAAGTAAAAGCGGTACCAGTGTAAAGTTGGACGGAGAACCCGGGACGACGATTACAATTAAAGCAATTGCCATATCATCCGGAGGCGAGACAAAGGCATATGCATTGTTTAGTTATAAGTTAAAGAATCGTCCTGCAAAAGTGAATGCATCCCCGTCAGGCGGAGTATTGACCAGTGCAACAACGGTTACCTTAACTGCCGGAGACGGAAAGATTTATTATACAACAAACGGTGATGATCCGACGGCAAATTCCAATTTGTATACCGAACCGATTAAGGTTACGAAGGGGATGACATTAAAAACAGTGGTTATTACCGATGATGGAGAGATGTCGGAAATTTCCGAGTTTGTATTCGAGGCAGCGGAAAAAGTAAAAATGCCGATAGCAGATATACCTTCCGGTTTATTAGAGCCGGCAACTGTAGTTCATTTATCTCTCGAAGATGGAGAGGTGACAGATGAAGAGACGGCAGATGAAGATGTTACCATATATTATTCCACAGATGGGACAAAACCGACTTTGAAAAATCTGGATCAACTGTTAGTTTATACTTCCGATGGAATTTCGATTAACCGTAATGTTTCAATAAAAGCTGTAGCATACAAAGAAGGACAGCAGTTGAGCAATGTTTTGGAGTTGGAATATGTGGTAAATAAGATTCCCGCCGTAGAAGAAAAGGCAAGACTTCTTGCCGAAGCGGAGGAAAATGCTTTACATGATACGGATACTTCAGAATTGGAGGACCGTAGAGAAGAGTATGATTTCTCAGGCACGGCATTTACGGAAATCGTGTTAGCCGATTACGATAATAATACCGTTGTGTCAACGAAAAACGGTGTTATTCCAAAGAACAGTACGTTGGATGTCGGTAGAATCAGTAGCAATGCGACGTTGAATGATAATGTTAAAATGATTTTTGGCGATGAATATGCTGTACTGTCCGTATATGATATATCCATTCAGGCGGACGGAACAGAAGTTCAGCCGGATGGAACCGTGGAAATTGGACTTCCGATACCAAAACAGTTAAAAAGTGCTGTCGTCTATATGATTTATGTGGGTGAAGACGGTACGATTCAGAAACTGGAAACAAGAAGAGACGGTCAGATGGCATATGCGAAAACGGATCATTTCAGTTGTTATGCACTGGTAGGAGCGGATTTATCGGATCATAATACGTTTTCGTTCCAATGGATTTATTTAGTGTTTATTTTAGTTGGCTATAGTGTTTTGTTTTTAATCATCTATGCCGTTGTTTCCATTTATCGGGTGGAAAAACGCAGAAAAGAACGAAGAAGACAAAAAGAACAAAATGAAAACTTTTTAGATGGAGAGTCTTAAATGAGATTTTCAAAGGACACAAAGAAACAAGTTCATAAAGTATCCCCAAAACGTAAATGGATTATTTCAATTGCTGTTTTATTTGGTGTACTTGGAATGACATTGTTAGTAAGTATGGGAAGTGGCTTTCTGCCTTTGCTGGCCGCAGACACGAATATAAAGGTTTCGGCTAAGGTACAGGTTACCAGTCTTACTTCGGCAACAGAGGAGGATATCATCCCCGGACGTGGAAGTGATGCAGAAAATGCAACAGAAGCGGATGTGGGAGATACCATTGTGTTGAGTGTTTACAATGGAACCAATTCAGAATCAAATGCGTTGATTTTTTATACTACAGAGGCATCTGTTTCTCCCGGATTCACATTGGTACAGGATTCCGGTACGATTACAAGCCTGAATGCTGCTACCGGTAAAGTATATGCAAATAAGTTTACGGTAGTAACAGGAAGTGATCGCAATTATATCGGATACAAACAAAGCGATAACTCAAAAATTTGGTATTCCTATAATTCCAAGGTTAAGATTTGGGATTGTAGTGCAACCGCTACAAATGATGCAATTACTGTACCGGAAAGCATTCGCAAACAAGGCTCTTTTCGAATTAATGTTATGCCTGTGCTTTTTGAAGATACAAATTATGTGGCACGTAGCATTGATACTCTGTCCTTTGGCTATCTGCCCCGACAATACGTCGGAAAAGTAAGTGTTTCCTATGCAGATGCGGCTGTTAAAGAAAATGTGGAG
>CAMEWU010000169.1 GCA_945946715.1 uncultured Clostridium sp.
TGATGTCATACCGTTCTTCTGTTGCATTAGGTATGGCATGATATCCCAGATTTTCGTAAATATTTGCTGCAAGAATGGCCCCTTTTAATGCCGAGGCTGTTACAGTCGGTGCCAAAAATAAGCCCTGTACAAAGCTTGCAGTCACTCCCAGACTTGCCCCCAATTCCTTTCCCAATCCCGGTGCAGTCAAGCGGTAGGCAGAACGTTCCACACATTCCTTGGTACCTACGATGTACCCACCAATCGGTGCCAGACCACCACCCGGATTCTTAATTAGGGAACCCACAGCCATATCTGCCCCAACATCGGTAGGTTCTATCATTTCTACAAATTCCCCATAGCAATTATCTACCATACAGATAATATCAGACCGAATTCCTTTAATAAAGGCAATTAGTTCTCCTATCTGTTCTACTGACAAGGTAGGACGGGTAGCATAGCCTTTGGAACGCTGAATTTCTACCAAACGGGTCTTTTCATGAATTGCATTTCGAATTCCTTCCCAGTCAAAGGAACCGTCCGGTAATAAATCCACCTGACGATAGGTAACGCCATATTCTGCAAGAGAACCGGTGGAAGGTCGGATGCCAATAATTTCATCTAATGTATCATAGGGTTTTCCAACCGGTGATAATATCTCGTCTCCCGGTCGCAAATTCCCGGCTAATGCAATATGAAGTGCATGGGTACCACAGGTAATCTGGGAACGAACCAGTGCATCTTCTGTATGAAAAATATCTGCATAGATTCTTTCCAGAGTATCCCTTCCGATATCGTTGTAGCCATAACCGGTGGATGGAAAAAGATGCGCCTCACTTAACTGATTCTTCTGCATAGCATGTAAAACCTTTGCCTGATTGTATTCCGCAATCTGGTCAATGGTTTGAAACCGTTCCTCTAATTTCTTTTCCACTTCCTGACAATAGTTAAATACTTTTTCATCAATACCCATGGTTTTGTACATGGAATATATATCCATATTTGTCATTTTATCCAATCTCCGTTCTAATCATTCGTTGGTTCTGAAGCTTTTCCAGTATATATGCCAGGATAGCATCCTCATCCTGAAAATCCGGGCGATTTAACCAGATTACCTCCCGTTCCCGCTTAAACCAGGTAAGCTGACGTTTGGCAAAATGTCGGGTATCCCGCTTCAGAATATAAACTGCTTCCTCAAGAGTACAGTTGCCTTCCAGATAATTAAGGATTTCCTTATAACCTAAACCCTGCATAGATACCATATCTCTTTTACATCCGGATGCAACCAGTCCTTTCACCTCATCTACCAAACCCTGTTCTAACATAATATCAATTCGTTTGTCAATTCGGTCGTATAAAATCTGTCTATCATCATTTAAAACAAAATAAAGGAAATGATATGGGGATTCTTTTTGTCGCTGTTCCTCATTGTGTGCAGATATGGGCAGACCGGTTTGGTGATGAAATTCCAAAGCCCGAATGACCCGTTTCACATTATTGGCATGAATGGTCTGTGCAGATTCCGGGTCAACTTGCTGTAACATCTCATGTAGATATTCCACACCTTTCGATTCCGCCAATTGTTGCAGTTCCTGACGATAAGTGGTATCCTCATCATTTTCTTCAAAATCAATGTCATACAACAATGCCTGAATATAAAAACCGGTTCCTCCAACCACAATTGGGATTCCCCCTTCCGAATAAATCTTCTCAAGGGCATCTTTTGCCATATGCTGAAACCGAACTACATTAAAATCCTCCTCCGGTTCCAGTACATCAATTAAATAATGGGGTATTCCCTGCATTTCTTCCGGTTTTATTTTTGCCGTTCCAATATCCATATGCCGATAAACCTGCATGGAATCAGCAGAAATCATCTGCCCATTCACTGCCTTTGCAAGCTTAATAGACAATGCGGTCTTTCCAACTGCAGTGGGACCGGTCAGTATAATAAGAGGACGTTTATTTATATTATTATTAGATTGATTGTTCATAGACATTCTCCGTTTAATCCTGTATCCGTTTGAATTTTTTCTCAATCTCTGTTTCCGTCATAGAAATGATGGTTGGTCTTCCATGAGGACAATTATATGGATTCTCCAGCTTTAATAACTCATCAATCAGTGCTTCGGCTTCCTGAAAACTCAATTCCATGTTCCCTTTTACTGCCGCCTTACATGCCATAGTTGCAATCTTATAAATGAACATATCCATATTCAAGTGACTGCCTTCTTCCATTAAGGAATCAATAAAATCAATAAAAATATCCTGTGCAGCCAAACCATAGGTTTCTAAAGGAATTGCACGAAGCATATACTCATTACCACCAAAGCTTTCCAGTTGAAAGCCCATATCTTCAAAGAAGCTTTGATTCTCCCTCAATACCTCCTGCTGTCTCGGGTTCACAGATATTACCAATGGCGGTGCAATCTGCTGTGACAAAATCTCCCGGTTTTGATATTGTTTCATCAGTTTTTCGTACATGACCTTCTCATGGGCAGCATGCTGGTCCATAATAAATAATTTCTTGTCATATTCAATCAACCAGTAGGTTTTGAATAACTGTCCAATCAGGCGGTGCTTCGGTCTGGCTTCCTCTGTCATAAAACCGGCAGAAACTAAGGTCATCTGCTCTCCCGTTGGAGTTGGTTCACTTTGTGCCTCTTTTGAAGTAGATTGTGCGGGTTTACTTTCTTCTCCAGAACTATTAGTCGACATAATATTTTTATTGTTATTATCATCTAAGCTTTCGTCAACACAAAAATTGTTGTCCTCACGCACTAGCCTAACATCTACATATCTGTCCCTTGTTTCGTATTGATGAAACGGCACGCTCATCTTTACTTCAGACTGTTGCACTACAGGCTGTTGTGTCACAAGTTGTACCGGTATTTCCTGCTGTGGATTCGATTCTTTCTCCCGAAGCATTGCTTTCCTTTTTAATTCAAAGGGTTCCGGTGCAGGTGTTTTCTTTATGGTTTCTGCCTGTTGCTTTCGTTCCTGTTTTTGACTATCTTTTCCTACATCCGGTATCAATTCCTTTTGCAACAGTACATACCGTATTTCTTCAAAAATGAACTTATACAGTTCATCTCCTCTGCTATATCGCATTTCCATTTTCCGTGGATGCACATTCACATCTAACAGCTTGGAATCGACAGTCAGATTCAACACTACAAACGGAAACTTATGTATCATAACAAAGGTCTTATATGCTTCTTCAATGGCTTTCGTTATAACCGGACTTTTAATATACCGTCCATTGACAAAGTAGTATTCAAAACTACGATTTCCTCTTGATACATACGGTTTTGCAACATAACCGGATATCTGCATTTCATCTCTTGAAGCTTCAATCGGAAGCAAATTGCCGGAAATATCCCGTCCATATATATGATAAATAATATCCTTTAAGTTTCCGTTACCGGACGTATTTAATTTATTTTGACCGTTGCTCACAAATTTAAAGGAAATATCCGGTCGGGACATGGCAATCTGTTCTACCAGTTCATTAATATAACCGGCTTCCGTCATGGCTGTTTTTAAGAATTTCCGACGTGCAGGTGTATTATAAAATAAATTTCGCACAATGAAGGTAGTTCCTTCGGGACAGCCGATTTCTTCCATGGCAAGTTCTTTTCCACCATGAATTTCATAGCGAATACCAGTCAAAGAATCACTGGTTTTCGTAATCAGTTCCACCTGTGAAACAGCGGCAATACTGGACAAAGCTTCCCCACGGAACCCTAAAGAACCGACAGTCAGTAAATCTTCGATTTTAGTTATTTTACTGGTTGCATGACGTAAGAATGCGGTCTGAACTTCCTGTGCCGGAATCCCGCATCCGTTATCCGTAATTCGAATAAAAGAAATACCGCCCTCTTTTATCTCCACAGTAATGGCTGTTGCACCGGAATCAATGGCATTTTCTACCAATTCCTTTACAACGGATGACGGACGTTCCACCACTTCACCGGCGGCTATTTTATCAATTGTATGTTGGTCTAAGACCTGTATCATTTCTGCATCTCCTCATTAATTTCACGAATCATTTTTAGTTTTCAAGGGATTCAAAATAAATATTCCATGTTTAATCGTGCAAATGTACTTTCGGAAGGTTCCACTCAAAATGTGCTGCCAGAATACGAAGCACCAATACCAGTAACAAACTAACTATAGCAGCCAGTTCCATATGTCCGGTTTTCTCCAAACAAAGATATGTAACCGCTCCTGCAATGGACGCAGTGGCATACACATGTTTCCGAAAAATATATGGTACATTCCCTGCAAAAATATCCCGAATCAAACCGCCGCCAACACCGGTTATCACTCCTACAAAAAGAAGTAGTACAAGATTTTCGTAACCGGCTTGCTCCTGTATATATTGAATACCCAGTACGGTAAATGCACCAAGACCCACAGCATCGGAAATCAACAACACCTGATTCCAGACTTTACTACTCGTATTCTGTTTTCGTTTTGAAAGAATCGCTCCTATCAAAAAAGCCACAAAGGCTGCACCAATTGCAATTAATGCATTTCTTGGATTCCGGAACGCAGCAGGTGGAAATTCTCCAATGACGATATCCCGAAGAATTCCTCCACCCACAGCCGTGACAAGACCAAGAACCAGAACCCCAAGCATATCCATTTCCTTTTTCATAGCTTCAATTGCTCCGGAAACAGAAAACGCAATGGTTCCTAAAATTTCAAATATTATCATTAACCAATTCATAATTACTTGTGTTCCTCTAACCAACGCATGGCAGTATAAGCATATACTGCAGTTCCGTCTGTAAGTGCCGCTTCATCGAATTTTACCATTGGATGATGCTGTGGATACCCATATCCTTTCTCCGGCTGTCCTGCCGCCAATGCCAGCATAATAGAAGGTACCTCCTGACTGACATAAGCAAAATCTTCGGAGCCTGCTGATTTTGATGCTCCTTGAGAACCACTCATGGCATTCAGTTCTG
>CAMEWU010000170.1 GCA_945946715.1 uncultured Clostridium sp.
AGATCCGGAACTGGCAGACGAAATCCGCAGAAAGATGTTTGTATTCGAAGATATTCTTTCGCTGGATAATCGTGCCATTCAGACTGTTTTGCGTGAAGTGGATAATAATGAGCTTGCAATTGCACTTAAGAATGCAAATGAAGAAGTACAGAATGCAATCTTCAGTAATTTGTCTTCCCGTTTGGCAACTATGATAAAAGAGGATATGGAATACATGGGTCCGGTGCGATTGAAAGATGTAGAAGATGCACAGCAGAAGATAGTAAACATTATTCGGAAATTAGAGGATTCTGGCGATATCGTCATTTCTCGTGGCGGAGGTGACGAAATCATTGTCTAATTTGTATAAATCCGGTTTTGTTTCTTTTTCAGAGCAGAACACACTGGTGATTGATGCAAATAAGAATCGGGTCATTCGTCAGATAGAGGAGCAGGAACGAAACCAGATAGAAGAACAATCGGCAGATGGAATAGGAAATGAAGAGACTGATGGATTTCAGAGCTTTGAGATTGAAAATATCGATATGGCAGATGTGCGGGAACAGGCAAATGCTGTATTCGAAGATGCCAGAGCTGCTGCAGAAAAAATACTGGAAGATGCCAGGGCAGAAGCATTGATTTTAAAAGAAGAAGCAAAACAGGCTGGTATTGAAGAAGGATATCAAAAAGGATTACAGGAAGCACAGGAACAACTGGAAGCACAGGAAGCAGAACTCCAGGCTCATTATGAGTCAGTGCGTCAACAGTTGGAAGATGATTATGAACGGGAATTAAAAGAGGCTGAACCTAAGCTTGTAGATGTGGTTTGCCGCTTGCTTCATAAGATTACAGGTGTTGTAGTAGAAGATTACCGAGATGTAGTGGTACATATGATTGACCAGACCCTTCAGGGGATTGAAGGTTGTGAAAAGGTGGTAATCAAAGTATCAGAAGATGATTATGCAGATGTATACAGTCGGTTTGACTGGATTCAGCAGCAGGTTAATTCCAATGTTGAGGTAGAGCTGATTGCAGATACCAAGCTTTCCAGACAGGAGTGTTTTATAGAAACAGAAACGGGAATTATTAATTGCAGTCTGAATGAACAGTTGAATCATTTAATTACATCCTTAAAATTGCTGGCACAGATATAGGGAGATACTATGCTAAACTTTGAAAAGTATGAGGTATTGTTAGACCAGTCTTTTACAAAAGAGCTTGGTAAAGTAACCAAAGTTGTAGGACTGACCATTGAATCGGCGGGTCCGGCTTCAAAATTAAATGATTTATGCATTATTACATCAAAAGATGGCAGACAGCAGGTGGCCGCAGAGGTAGTAGGATTTAAAGACAATCGTATTTTGCTGATGCCGTTTGATTCTGTAGGGGGGATTGGCATTGGTGCTACTGTTGAAAATACAGGAAAACCATTTCAGGTTTATGTAGGGCCGGAACTTCTGGGACAGGTATTAGATGGTCTGGGACAACCGATGAACGGAGACCATTTGGTTTTGGCAAATACTTATCCGGTGGAATGCGAACCTCCGGATCCGATGAAACGAAAGCTGATTTCAGAAGTGTTACCACTGGGTGTGAAGGCTGTGGATGGTCTGTTAACCATAGGAAAAGGACAAAGAATCGGTATTTTTGCCGGAAGTGGTGTTGGAAAAAGTACTCTTCTTGGAATGTTTGCCAGAAATACTAAGGCAGATATCAATGTGATTGCCTTGATTGGAGAACGAGGAAGAGAAGTTGGGGAATTTATTGAGCGGGATTTAGGAGCAGAAGGTATGCAGCGTTCTGTTCTGGTGGTGGCAACATCCGATAAACCTGCACTTATTCGAAATAAAGCAGCAAAGACTGCTACTGCAATCGCAGAATATTTTCGGGATCAGGGAAAAGATGTCTTACTGATGATGGACTCTCTGACCCGTTTTTCCATGGCACAAAGAGAAATTGGGCTGGCATCCGGAGAACCTCCTGTTACCAGAGGATATCCGCCAAGTGTATATTCAGAAATGCCAAAGCTGCTGGAACGGGCAGGCAATACCGAGAAGGGTTCTATTACAGGACTATATACGGTACTGGTGGATGGTGATGACTTTAATGAACCGATTACAGATACGGCAAGAGGTATTTTAGATGGGCATATTATTCTATCCAGAAAGCTGGGTCATAAGAACCACTATCCGGCCATAGATGTGTTACAGAGCATTTCACGATGCATGAGCCAGATAACAGATAAGGATCATAAGCAGGTGGCAGGCAGACTGAAAAATGTATTGGCAACTTATAATGAGGCAGAAGATTTGATTAATATTGGTGCATATAAATCGGGTTCTAATCCGGAAATTGATTATGCAATATCTAAGATTAAACGTGTAAATGAATTCCTTCAACAGGATGTTGACAGCAAGTATCTGTTTGAAGATGAGTTAGAGCAGTTGAAAGCGATTTTTGATGAATAAGAAGGCGTGAGAATATGGCAAAGTTTTTCTATCGTATGCAGAATATACTGAATATTAAATATAAGTTGGAAGAACAGGCTAAACAGGAATTTTCACAGGCACAGAATCGTTATATTCAGGAACAGGAAAAACTGGAACTGTTAAGATTGCGAAAAAACAACTGTATGCAGGAAATGCGGGAATTGGCAAATGAGAAGCTGAATGTCATAGAATTGGAGCGGTGTAATCAGTCATTATCTATTTTTGATGAAATGATTTCTGCACAAAAAGAAGTAGTGTTCCGGGCGATGGCAGAAATGGACCGGGCAAGAACAAAACTAAATGAGATTATGCAGGAACGAAAAACCCATGAAAAGTTGAAAGAACATCAATTTGAAGCATTCTTACAAGAATTGAATGCAGAAGAAATGAAGGAAATTGACCAACTGGTAAGTTATCAGCATAGTACCAGTCAGGAAGGAGAGTAAACCATGGCAAAGGATAAAGATAAAGAAGAAAAGGCAGGAAGTAAACTGCTATCGGCTGTTATTGTTTTTCTGATTGTAGTTGTATGGCTGGCAGCCATGATTATATTAATAAAACTGGATGTGGGACACTTTGGAAGTCAGGTGCTTCGACCAGTTTTAAAAGATGTACCGGTGGTAAACCTGATACTTCCGGCTGCTTCTGATGAGGAGGCAGCGGCAGAATCGGATTTACCTTACAAGACATTAGCAGATGCCTTAGATCGTCTTGAAGAATTAGAAGCCATCAATAAGGAAAATGAAGCAAGAATTCAGGGTTTACAGGAAGAAGTAACGGAAAAAGATAACGAAATTGCCAGATTGAAAGTGTTTGAAGAAGATCAGACAGCGTTTAATGAACAAAAAAATGAATTTTATAACGAAGTGGTCTATGGAAATTCGGCACCAGATGCCGATACATATATTAAGTGGTATGAATCTATCGATGCAGAAGCAGCAGAAGAGATTTATCGTCAGGTAATTGCAGATAAAGAAGCCAGTGGTGAAATAAAAGAATTAGCAAATGCATATGCTGAGATGGATCCGGCTGCGGCAGCGGAAGTGTTGCAGAAGATGTCCGGCAATCTGGATACTGTAGCAAAAATCATGGATAACATGTCTTCATCCGATAAGGCAGAGATTTTACAGGAAATGGATCCGGATTTTGCAGCAAATATCACCAAAAAGCTGATGCCGTAATAGAAATTGCTATCTATATGCAAGGCATATTGATATAGATAAATAATTAGAAAGGAGGAGGTAGTTTGGTAACACAGAGAACAAACCTGGCAGATTTGGTAACCGTAATTTCCGGTAGTTCAAAGGTAAATAGCGGAGAGAATAGTTTGACTGATTCTTTTCAGACATTTGTAGCAGAAGGCGGACAGCGATGGAAAAATGAACCGATTTTTCAATCAGAGCAACGAAACAGGCAAATGAAAGTTGATCAAAGTCATAAGGATACATATGAAAAAGTCAATGCGGATTCTTATTCGATGAATAAGAAAAGAATTCAAAGTGACAAAAAGCAGTCAAATGAGTCTGTTGAAGAAGTGACGGATGAACAGCTGAAAGAACTTCAGGAAAATATACGAAACGTATTAAAAGAAGTCTTAGATATCAGTGATGCAGAAATTGATGAGATTCTCATGGCAGAAAATATGAGCATTTTCAGCTTATTGCAGCCGGATAATCTTCAAACCTTCTTATTGGCAGCTACTGAAAATGAACCGGTTGATTTGTTGACAAACAGTACATTGATTGAAGTATTCCAGAACATGAATCATCAGATGCAGACTGCACTTCAGATGTCTGGTTTAGAAGAAGCCGATTTGAAGCAGATTTTGGCAGAAGATTGGAAACTTCCGGAAAACATGGAAGATATTTTGCCGATGCAGACAGCAGATACTGTGGAGTCAGGTGGATTGGAATTCGAAAAGCAGAGTGCACAGGAAGAAGTAAAAGGTGTTGTAGAAAGCCGAACCCCACAACCGGAAGGTCAATTAATCCGTGACACAGAGTCGGAACAGCCGGAAACAGTTGTGGTAAAAGAAGAGACAACAGGTATTGCTGTAAGCCTGCAAGGTGCTGGAAAGAAAGAAGGCAATTCATCCGGACAGCAGACAGAACAGAATCCTCAGACAGTTGCTGCAGACGTGGTAAATCAGTTATCTCAGGCTATGAATGAACTGGAAGAAACATCGTCATCATTTACATCTGATATCCAGCAGGCAGATATTGTTCGACAGATAATTGAACAAATCAAAGTTTTTTCTGGAAGTGATATGAATCGGATAGAAGTACAGTTATATCCACAGCACTTAGGCAGACTTCAGATTCAGGTTATGATGAAAAATGGAGTTATGACAGCTCAGATACATGCGGAAACCGAAATGGCAAAAGAGGCGATTGAAAGTCAGT
>CAMEWU010000171.1 GCA_945946715.1 uncultured Clostridium sp.
GGAACATCGTTTTATGATGCTGAAGGGCTGTGCATCTACCATGAAGGATTTTGATGAAATCACCAGCAAGAATACAGCACTTTTGGATATGGGTGCCGGAAGTATCCAGATTTCATTATTTGAAAAGCAATTATTAACAGCAACACAGAATATTAAAATCGGTTCCATTCGGGTTCGGGATATGATGTCGGGAATTGAATCCAGAGTGACCAATGGGGATGAAGTAATTGAAGAATATGTACAAAATGAACTGAGTACCTTTAATACCATGTATCTGGGTGATAAGAATATTAAGAATGTAATAGCAATTGGTGATGAGATACAGGCATTGCAGAAGATTGCACCGGAATTAAAGATTAAGAATCTGCTGACTAAAGAGCAGATGGATTATATCTATGAGAAGATATTAAATGCATCCCCACAGGATTTGGCACTGCATTATGGTATTCCTTTTGAACGGGCAACCTTAATTCGCCCGGCAATCATTGTGTATCGTATTTTAGTGGAAACCACAAAAGCAGATGAGGTTTTCCTGCATGATATTAATCTCTGTGATGGTATCGTAGCTGATTATATGGATACAACACGGAAATATGCTATAGGAAGAAAGTTTGAAGAGGATATTCTTGCTTCGGCATTGGCCATGGCAAAGCGTTATAAAAGTAACAAAACACATGTTATGTATGTATCCAATCTGGCGTTGGCAATCTTCGATGCTATGAAGAAACAGCATGGTATGAACCGGACTCAGCGGTTACAATTGGAAATTGCCTGTATTCTACATGATTGTGGTAAGTTCATAAACATGCAGAATGTGGCAAATAATTCCTATAATATTATCATGTCAACAGAAATGGTAGGATTGTCTCATAAAGAACGGGAAGAAGTTGCCAATGCAGTACGATATAATACTATGTACCTGCCGGCATATCAGTATGTAAAAGATTCATTAGGGGATGCATCCTATACCACTGTCGCAAAGCTGACAGCTATACTTCGTGTAGCCAACGCATTGGACCGTTCCCACAAGCAGAAGGTAGAAAAGTTCAACATGCAGGTGAAGGATAAGAAGCTGATTATTGTAGTGGATACCATTAACAATATTACCTTAGAATCGGCATTATTTAAAGAAAAGGCAGATTTCTTTGAAC
Source organism: uncultured Clostridium sp. (assembly GCA_945946715.1). GTDB lineage: Bacteria > Bacillota > Clostridia > Lachnospirales > Lachnospiraceae > CAG-632. The sequence continues at coordinate 1,152 of CAMEWU010000171.1, forward strand.
AGATATATGGAATCCGTCCGGTATTAAAGCAAAGGAGGAATGTATAATGGCAGATAAAAAGGGAAGTAAGGAATTAAAAAAACCTTCAAATTATGTAAATCGGGAACTATCCTGGTTGGAATTTAATTACCGGATATTAGGGGAAGCAAAAGATAAGAACATTCGTCCCTTTGAGCGAATTAAGTTTTTAGGAATTACAGCATCCAATCTGGATGAATTTTTCATGGTTCGGGTGGCTTCATTAATGGACATGGTGCATGCAGGTTATGATAAGCCGGATATTGCCGGTATGTCGCCGAAGAAACAGCTAGAAGAAATTATACCGAAAACCAAGGCATTTATGAGTAGTCAGTATGTCACATATAATCGCTCTCTGTTACCGCTTTTGGAAAAAAATGGGCTTCATGTGATTACACATCATGAGGATTTAACAGAACCGCAGAAGAATTATGTGGATGATTTCTTTGATAAGGATGTTTATCCGGTATTGACACCTATGGCAGTGGATGCGTCCAGACCATTTCCGCTGATTCGTAATAAAACATTGAACATTGGAGCTTTAATACGGAAAAAGGGTTCAAAAGAAGTAGAAATTGCAACGGTTCAGGTGCCATCGGTATTGCCAAGAATCGTTCATGTACCGGGAAATCAGGAAGGAGTACAAGAGGTGATTCTTCTGGAACAGGTAATTGAGAAGAATATTTCCAAGCTGTTCCTGAATTATGAGGTTACTTGTGCCCATCCGTACCGAATTATGCGAAATGCAGACTTAACCATTGATGAGGATGAAGCTGCAGATTTGTTAAAAGAAATCGAGAAGCAGATTAAGCAGCGGCAATGGGGAGAAGTCATTCGCTTGGAAGTGGAAGATTCGATAGACAAAGCGTTATTAAAGGAATTAAGTAAGCAGCTTCATGTAGAAAAGGAAAACATCTTTTCTATTAATGGACCATTGGATTTGACATTTTTAAGTAAGTTAAGTGGACTGGAAGGCTTTGAACATTTAAAGAATCCAAAGTATATACCGCAGCCGGTAGCGACTCTGAACAATGAGGAAAGTATTTTTGAACAGATTAAGCGGAAGGATATTTTTCTCCATCATCCATATCAGACCTTTGATCCGGTGGTACAGTTTATCAGTCAGGCAGCAGTAGACCCGAATGTTTTGGCGATTAAGCAGACCTTGTACCGGGTATCCAGTCATTCTCCAATCATTGCGGCACTGGCTTTGGCAGCAGAAAATGGCAAGCAGGTAACGGTTTTAGTAGAGTTAAAGGCCCGATTTGATGAGGAAAATAATATTAACTGGGCAAAGAAACTGGAAAAAACAGGCTGTCATGTTATCTATGGTTTGGTGGGATTAAAGACCCATTCTAAGATTGCCCTGGTAGTCCGTCGGGAAGAAGATGGTATTAAGCGGTATGTTCATTTGGGAACCGGTAATTACAATGATGTAACGGCAAGATTATATACAGATACCGGAATTCTCACTGCCTCAGATTCCATTGGGGAAGATGCAACAGCGGTCTTTAATATGTTGTCCGGATATTCAGAACCGGCAAGCTGGAATAAGCTGGCGGTAGCTCCAATCTGGTTAAAGAATACGGTACTGGATTTGATTCATCGGGAAGCAGAAAATGCTAGAGCCGGCAAGCAGGCACATATTATTGCCAAAATGAATTCTCTGTGTGACCCGAAGGTTATGGAAGCGTTGTATGAGGCATCCAATGCCGGTGTAAAGATTGAACTGATTATTCGAGGTATTTGCTGTCTGCGGGCAGGTGTTCCGGGCTTAAGTGAGAATATTACCGTACGTTCTATTGTTGGTGATTTCCTGGAGCATGCCAGAATTCTCTATTGCTATAATGATGGCTTTGAAGAGATTTATATGGGTAGTGCGGACTGGATGCCAAGAAATCTGGATAAGCGTGTGGAAATTATGTTCCCGGTAGAGGATAAAGACGCTAAGGCACAGGCAAAACATATTCTGGATGTACAGTTAGCAGATACTTTGAAAGCTTATATTTTACAGCCGGATGGAACATATGAAAAACAGGATCTGCGTGGAAAAGAAAAAATCTGTGCACAGGAAACTTTTTGTAGAGAAGCTATGGAAGGTGCGAAAAAAGAGCAGGAATCCAATCAGGAGAAACGAGTATTTGAACCAATTATGGCAGATTCAAAGATGAAATAATAAAGTTGAGCGGATAATAGAATAAAGTTAGAAAAATTCCCTTGCCTGAATAGAAAAATCTTGCTATAATCGAACATGTGCAAGCGGGCATGGCGGAATTGGCAGACGCGCTAGATTTAGGTTCTAGTGTCCCCGACGTGCAGGTTCAAGTCCTGTTGCCCGCATGGAACCTAAGAGCCAAGAGTATTGAAAAATCAATGTTCTTGGCTCTTTTTTTGTTGTTTGAAAAACAAAAAGGTAGCAGAAAAGTAGCATATTACAAAATTTTCTTGGATTCGATTTGTAAATTATCTTTGATTGATTATTTTTATTATGGATTTTATGAATAGAGCAGGCAGCAGGACAGAGAGAAGGTGATATAATTGAAAAGAACTGCATTGGAACAGTACATAGATTTGAAAAAGGAGATAGAAGAGATAGAGGTAAGAATCAAACGATTGCAAAAGAAGCTTGAGCGAATAAACAAGGAAGGCAATGTAAGGTATGCAGTAAAAGGCGGAGATGGAGGATTACAGACATTTCATATCGAAGGATTCCCGGTTGCAGAAGAGGATGAAACAAAGTTCCTTCTATATAAGAATATCAGGATATTGAATGAACGTAAAGCAAAGGCAGCAGAGTTAGTAGTTGAAGTAGAAGATTATATTAATGGCCTGACTGACTCTAGGATGCGTCGAATGATTACTCTTAGGTATATTGATGGTTTACCATGGTGGAAGGTTGCAGAACGAATGGGAAAAGGATACACGGAAGATTCTTGTAAGAAGATGGAACGATTTCTGAAAGAAAATATATAAATATTAAAAAATTTATAATTAAAGTATTGACAAATAGGTACACCTATGTTATAGTATATACATAAGGAGGTGAGATACAGATGAGTAAGAAAAAACGAAAGAAAAAAGAGCTTGTAAAACTCATAACACAACTGCTAATAGCGATTGGCACGTTCCTAGCAGGGTTGGCGAGTTTGATACAAGCTCTCAAATAAGGGGAGGGGCGAAAGCTCCAAACCTTAAATATAGTATAACTCATCTGATATGATATGAAAAGAAAAAGATTTAATGCATTGTTTCTGTTGGCGGCTATAATAATATTTATAGCATTAAGAAGGAACATACCATCAAGCATTATATTAATGCTGGCTTCGGTAAATATGCTGGTTGATGTAATACCAGAGTTATGGAAAGAGGTTAAAGATGGAAGAAAGTCGTAAACCGCAAACAATAGCAACTGAGAAGTATATGCAAAAGGCTGGAATTATTGCGAAGACATATAAACTTAAAAGAGAAGTTGCTGAAGAATTTGCAAAAGCATGTAAAAAGACTGGAGTGAGCCAGTCAGAACAATTAACAAGAATGATGGAAGAATTTATAGAGAGTCAAAAAAAATAAACTTTGTCACGATTGTCACGGTAAATTATGCTATAGTTAATGTGGACATATTGAATTGGTGATACATCTTTTAGTACTCTTCCCTCACAGAGAGCAGCCAGTGTAAAAGCTGGCTGCTT
>CAMEWU010000172.1 GCA_945946715.1 uncultured Clostridium sp.
TTTCCTTTGCTAACTGGGACGGAACACTTCTATATACACTTATGATTTTTGTCTGATTCAACCCTTCTGCATATTTACGGACATCCTCCTCATAATCAAGCCTAATCTGTTCCTGGACAGCAGTTGAACCGGAAAATGTACCTGTTTCTATATACCCTCTGATTACATCCGGCATTCCACCTAATACACAGTAATCCAAAAACAATGTCTTATATACATTTAACTCGGTTTCACTAAATGGCTTAACTTCGGTCATATGCCTTAAAATGTCATCTATGTGTTCCTGTGTATATCCTTTTGTCCACAAAAACTCTTCAAAATCCATAGAATACATTTCATAATCCGTTTTGTTTCCCACGCTATTACTATGAATCTTTTTATAATTAATCCCAAGCATAGAACCACTGCAGATAACATCGAATCTTCTGTCTATGTTAAATGATTTCAAACATGTGGCCACATCCGGATATTCCTGAATTTCATCAAAAATAATAACTGTCTCTCCGGGAACAAATTTTAGGTTTGGATCAGCAAGAGAAATGTTTTTTATTACTGTGTCTACATCATATCCATCGCTTACAATTGCACGAAATCTTTTGTCCAGCACAAAGTTTATATATACAACATTCGAATAGGCACCATTAGCAAAATGTAATACAGACTCTGTTTTTCCAATCTGTCTTGCGCCCTTTATGATTAATGGTTTATGCGATATATCTTCTTTCCAATTCAATAAAAAGTCATCTATTTTTCTCTTAAAATACATGCTTCCACCTCCTTGCAAAATACTATATCACATAATCATAGCATTTATCAATTCTTTTCTCACATTTTATGAGTGTAGGTAAGTGTTCGTATCACATTTTATGTTATTCATATTTTTACATATAAAATTATGTACACATTTTTCATATTTATAATCAATATGTAACTATTCAGAGCCATGCAAATCTGTAATAAATTGACCATTTATGGGCAAATCTTTACAGATTTATATGGCGAATGGGGTTCTGAATAGTTACTCCTCATTTTCATTCTCTTCGATATCGTATCCTCCTTTCTTTTTAGGAAAGATTTTTGCAACCAGTTGCATTTTTCAGTCCTAGAGCATCATAAAAATCTAAAAAAAAGCAATTTTATATACCCAATCCTCTGACATAAATTTACAACCATAAATGTGGAAGATATGTTCCGTTATGCGGAGTGTACTGATAATATCTGGAATTTAGAACAGGTCTGCCGTCGCACCATTCTTCGTGCTGCATTTAATAATTATCTTCTATACTATGTATCAGCCGTACTATCATTTCATGGGTTGGCACCGGAACACCATACTCCTTTGCCAGCCGTACGACACAGCCATTCAGGGTATCAATTTCCGTTTTCTGTTTTTTCTCAATATCCTGCAAAGTAGATGCTCGGTGATTATAAGTATCCGGTATTAATTTTTCATAGAATACCTTCTTATATTCTTCTGCAGTTTCCCAATTGGTAGAATATCCTGCTGCCTTCATAACTGCAAAGGTTTCTTCGATTAATAAATCCATAATCTCTCTGGATGCATCCGATTCCATTAACCTTCCGTAATTCACACCCAGAATTCCCCCTAATGGATTCAGGGTAGTATTGTAAAGCATCTTTGCCCATAGGAATTTTCCAACCTCATCCGTAACCTCTGTAGGTATTCCACTGGCATTCAAAACCTGCTGTAAAGGCATCATACAATCCTTATCGCAACCATGTAACGAACCCAACAATACCGGTGCCGTATGTACCGTGATATTACTGATATTCGGACTTGTCCGCTGGAAGCCGGTAATCACTCTTGCATTATACACCTGCTCCGCCGGAAAATAAGCCAAATAAGGCACATCATTTCCCCATCCATTCTGCATAATAACAATTTTACCCGTTGATTTCATACAGGTTCTTGCCTTCCAAAGCTTCTCGCTGATTTCTTCATTTGCCATGGTTTTCGCACTGACAATAACATAATCATATGCATCCATGGGTAATTCCTCATAAAATGCATATGCTCCCACGGCTCCGGCACTGCAGCTATAATCTCCGAACAAACCGGTTCTGGCTACACCATTTGTACGAATAGCATCTAATGTTGCACCTCTGGCAAGAAAATCTACATCTGCATTCTGACTTTCCAAAGAAGCTCCGACTGCGATACCAATAGCACCTGCTCCGATAATTAATACTCTCATATCCATCCCTTTTCTTTCCTAAAAGTAATATACTTATTATATCACGTTTGTGCCTTTCTTCAATTCTGACAATTGACATTTACGGTCTGATACTTTAATGTATATGCCGATAGATTATAATAAAAATAAATATATTTGCGGATTCTGACCTTCGAGGTCAAAGAGGAATACGGTGAAAATCCGTAGCAGCCACTTCTACTGTAACGTGGACAAAGAAACACAACGATTTTGTTCGTTAGCCACTGGAATGGAGCTTTCAAGCGATTCTCATTTTATAGAATTTACTTGTCTGAGCACAAACTGGGAAGGCGTTTCGGCGGGAAGCGAAGTCAGGATATTCTGAATCAGCAAGACTCTTCTGAGATGGGGAAGGTCAGATTTTGTTCGGGCAACAGCCGGGGCTTAATTTTGCGTGTCATCTTTTCATCTTGGAAATGAGATATGCATTTAGCTCCGGCTGTTATTTTCTCTTATCTGGTATTCGCAAATGAAAACAAAGGAGGAAACAATGAAAAAACTATCACGCTCTATTGCTAAGCGGTTCATCAGCTCTATTCTCGCTGTTCTGCTTGCACTAACCCCAATTCTCTCCCTGCCACAGAAGGTGTCGGCAATGGAAGGTGCGGGAACACAGGAAAATCCTTATCAAATCTCTTCTGCTGAGGATGTTCCTGCGGTAATTAATGCTGGGGAATATTATGTATTAACCGGTGATATCGCTTTTAATACCGACCAGCAGATTACCACTATTGGCGGTACACTGGACGGAAAAGGACATGTTATTACACTGAATGGCAAGCCTTTAGCGGAAACCGTATCCGGTACCATCCAGAATCTGGGTGTAACTAGTACCTCTACCATTAACATCAATTCCGTATTCGGTAGTATGGCAATCACTTTATCCGGAAATATCGTAAATTGCTATTCAACTGCCTCTTTATCCACCAGTGGATTTAACGATGTAGGTGGTTTAGTTGGCATTCTGAATAATGGAAGTATTCAGAATTCTTATTTCGCCGGAACTATTTCTGCTATGTTTGCCGATGGACTTGTCGGAGAAGTTCCTTATGATGCTACTGATTCTGCGTTGTCACAGAACTATTTTACAACCGGTTCTTCACCCATTGGTAGCAACGGTGCAAGAATCAATACCTCTACTTGCAAGAAATATTCTATTTCTGATTTTCAAGCCGGAACAGTTACTGAACTACTAAATAATGATATTTCGATTACAGGATTCTATTGGACAACTCCAAATGCTACAATTAATAATGGATGTCCTATATTAGTATCTGGTCATCCGAATGAACGACCAGTAGACAAACAGGCACTTTCCAATACTATTATCAGAGTCCAATCTTTAGACAGTAGTATTTACACATCTGAAAGCTGGACAACACTCAGTATTGCACTCACAAACGCCGAATCAGTGTTTGCTTCCGACACTGCAACCCAAACAGAGGTAGACAATGCCACAACCGTGTTAAATAATGCGATTTCAGCACTTAAGAAACGCAAACCAACTCAACCGGTAGCCCTGCCTGCTGATACAAGTACGATTAAATATATATCCAGTGCCAACGATTTGAAAAATTATTTTTCTCTATTCTCTTCTGAGGATTCAAGTAATAATTTCTATGTGTTAACTACAGATATTGAAGTTACAAGCAATATGTATCTGGGTTATCACACTTTTAATGGCACATTAGACGGTCAGGGACATACAATAAAATTTGTCAGTGGTGACGGTAGACTATTTAGTGCCGTAGGCGAAAATGGTGTTATCCAAAATTTATCTTTTTCCGGCACCTCTTACAATCAACCTCAGAATCAATATGCGTATGGTCCACTTGGCTCTTTTGTCCAAGGTGCCATTATTAACTGTAGTACAGATGTCAAAATGGGTGGAACCAGCAACAGAGGATACTACTCTACCGGCTTTGCTATTACTTTAGATGGCGGTGTCGTTTCTAACTGCTATTCTGCCAGTGATGCCAACAAAGGCACCTTATTCCAAAATTGTACAAATGGCGGAAAAATCCAGTATACTTACTGGTTAGAAAGCAATGAACAACCTCTTTCCACTGACTGCATGAAATATTCTTATGAAAAATCTGATTCTTACATGAAGTCTATGGATTTTGTGAATTTAATGAATGCACATCGCGGTACATACGGTACACCATGGGGACAGTCCAGCACCGGCTATCCTTACTTTGGGGAAAATCAAACAGTTGAAGATGCTGACACTCCTCTTTCTCCTAATCTCTGTACCATAGCATATACACCGGATGGAAGTACGGAATCCTTTGTCATCGAAGATCAAAGGCTTCAGGTAAACCCGGATCAGGCTGATGGTTTCAATATAACCGGTACATTTTCTTTGCCCGATTATGAATTAGAACAGGGTGAATACATTCAGTGGTCCATTGAAAACAACCCGAATGCCTCAAAAATTCTGATTGGTGCCGACGTAGGAAATCTTCGTGTAGAAGCCGAAGGTGAATTCATCGTACACGCTTCTTCTGTAAAAGCAGACGGAACTATCACCTTACTGGTTTCTGTCAATGTCATCTCAAAACGAGAAAATATGGAAGATATTCGACTATATATCGATGGTACCAATGTAACAAATGGGACCT
>CAMEWU010000173.1 GCA_945946715.1 uncultured Clostridium sp.
CCGATTGACGTACCTATTCCCATTACAATAGAACAAAGCAGCATCATCCAGACCGGAATCACTGCACCATCGGTATTTTCCTGTCCGTTAACCAGAAACAAGCCTAGCAAAAGAACTCCCATGAACTTCTGCCCGTCCTGTGCTCCGTGTACGAATGCCATAGCTGCTCCTCCGGCAACCTGTCCTCCTTGAAAAAAGTGGTTTACTTTCTCTCTGTTACAATTATAAAAAAACATTGTCATAATTTTACAGATTAAGTACCCTAGTCCGAACCCACCTAAAGTAGATAGTACTAATCCATAAATTACTTTTATCCATTCCGCTCCATTGACTCCCTCAAGTCCTCCCTGTAAGGCTATGGCTGCACCAGTTAATCCGGCAATCAATGCATGGCTTTCACTGGTAGGTATACCAAAAAACCATGCACCCACTGCCCAAATTACAATGGCTGCCAATGCAGCACATAATGCAATCAATGCCTTTTCATTATCTCCCTTAAAATTCACCATATTCTTAATTGTCATTGCAACCTTAGCATTTAATGCTGTCATAACCAGTACGCCAAGAAAATTACATACCGCTGCCATAATAATGGCCTTATTTACCTCGATGCTACGAGTCGATACGCAAGTTGCAATTGCATTAGGAGCATCCGTCCATCCATTTACAAAAATCACTCCTAAGGTAAGCAGTACAGAAATTAACAGCATCGGATGTTCTCCCATTTGCTGAAGAAAGTACAGAAAAGAAATCTCGTATTCCATGTTACGCCCTCCTATGCATTTCTTTTTCCCTTATTCCGGTGCTTTTTTCCATCTGCAAATAAATCACGAACCACTTTATATAATTGAATTCCCACAGTTGGCAGAACTGCAAGCCCAACAATTTGCAATAACCCTCTACCTTCCAAAGGTACTACACTAAACAGTCCCTGAAGTGGAGGAACCAGCAGTACCAGTGCTAACAAACAGACACCGGCACCAAATGCCATAAGGCTGTAAGGATTCGAACGTAATCCCGCACGAAAAACGGATTGTTTACTTCTACAATTAAACCCATGAAACAGCCTTGCCAATGTCAATGTTGCAAATGCATAGGTAGATGCTGCTGTCGCACTGGTGTCTAATCCCAAATAATATGCCACCATAACAACAACTGCAATGAAAGCTCCCTGTCCAAATATCTGTAAGAAGAAGCTGGAATTTAAGATTCCAACCGAAGGATCCCTAGGCTTTTCCTCCAGAAGCGTATGATCCGTTGGTTCCATACCAATTGCAATAGCAGGAAGAGAATCTGTTAATAAATTAATAAACAGCAAATGTACAGCCTCAAATGGAATTGGCAATCCCACAATCGACGTATAAAGCACAGATAAAATGCCAGCCATATTTCCTGACAACAAGAACAAAATTGCATTTTTAATATTTCGATACACATTACGTCCATTCAATACCGCTTTCATAATTGTAGCAAAATTATCATCTGCTAAAATCATGGCAGCAGCATCCTTCGAAACTTCTGTACCTGTAATTCCCATAGCAACACCAATATCTGCCCGTTTCAATGCCGGTGCATCATTGACGCCATCTCCCGTCATGGATACAATTTTTCCCTTTCTCTGCCATGCTTCCACAATACGGATTTTATTCTCCGGTGATACTCTGGCATATACAGTAATCTGCTCAATAACAGCATCTAAGTCATTATCCGACATAGCATCCAATTCCATACCTGTCACTGCCATATCCCCATCTTCGAAAATTCCAATGGATTTTGCTATTGCTGTTGCCGTAATTTTATGGTCACCGGTAATCATAACAGTACGGATACCTGCCCGCTTTGCATCTGCCACAGCCGCTACCGCTTCCGGTCTTGGTGGGTCTACCATGGCAATCAGCCCCAGAAATGTAAATCCGGTTTCTGTGTCCACCGTCAATGGCTCATCCGTCTCCCGATAAGCAAATGCCAATACTCGCAATCCTTGTTCTGAAAACTGCTGATTCTGCTCTTGAATCTGCTGTCGTTCCTTTTCCGTCAAATCCAAAATTCCTTCTGATGTCCGTATATGAATACATCGCTCTAACAGTACATCAACAGCTCCTTTGGTTAAAACCGTAGGTATGCCATGAATGTAGTATTTGGTACTCATCAGTTTTCGGGTAGAATCAAAAGGCAGCTCCTCTAACCGTTCCATTGAATTCCGAAACATATCTTCATGGAATCCACAAGCTTTACACAAAACGTTATCTGCTACCGGTATCTGACGAAACATTTCTAACAATGCATATTCTGTGGGATCTCCAATTCCTTTTCCATCTACCAGACTGGAATCATTGGTCAGTATTGCATTGTATAATAGATATCGCTGTAATTGATTCGTTATATCTAACTCTTGAGGTGCTAATTCCTTTCCGTCTATATATATTTTTTGCACCGTCATCTTATTTTGCGTCAAGGTTCCCGTCTTATCTGAGCAAATTACCGATACACACCCCAGACTTTCTACCGCTTTCAATTCTTTGATAATGGCTTGTTCCTTTGCCATTTTCCGGGTTCCCATCGCCTGTACAATGGTAACAATCGAACTTAATGCCTCCGGTATGGCGGCAACTGCCAGTGCTACTGCAAACATCATAGAATCTAAGAAAGGCATCTGGCGATAAATACAAAGCCCGAATACAATTCCGGCAATAATCATAATGAGAACAGCAAGACGTTTACTAAATTGGTCCAGACTGACCTGTAACGGAGTTTTCCGCTCCTGAATATCGTTCATCATGCCGGCAATCTTACCCAATTCCGTATCCATTCCTGTTGCGGTGACAAGTACTTCTGCACGCCCATAGGTTACCAGACTACCGGAGTACACCATATTAACCCGATCAGCTAATGGCACATCATCCATTAACACCTGGTCTGTCTTATCTACATTCGTAGATTCCCCTGTTAAAGCACTTTCATTAACCTGAAGCGAAAAATTATGCAGAATTCTCCCATCTGCCACGATTAAATCTCCGGCTTCCAACATTACGATATCTCCCGGCACAATTCCTTTGGACGGCACCTCCTGTATTACTCCATCCCTTAAAACCTTTGCCATCGGAGAAGATAATTGTTTCAAACTATCCAGTGACTTCTGTGCCTTTACATGCTGGATTGTTCCCAGAACCGCATTCATAATTAATACCAGTATAATTACAATCGTACTTTCTACATTTCCGGAAAACATGGAAATAATCGCAGCAATCAGCAAAATAGCTATTAGGAAATCACAAAACTGACTAAAAAAAACTGCAATCACACTCTTTTTCTTTTTCTCAGATAACACATTTTCGCCGGTTTTCTGGCGGATAGCTTCTACCTGTTCTTTGCATAAACCTTCTTTACTAACATTAAATTCCTGTTCCAACTCTTGAACAGAATATTTCCAATATGCATTCATAGACAGCCTCCTATTCTGTTTTAATTGTCATCCTGATTGTTTCTATATGAAATTTTATAGAACTATTTTTTTCCATCCTGATTTTGAATGTACTGAATGACAAATGGAATAACGCCTGCCTGTACTCTTTCTATCCACTTATATTTCTGAATATATTTAAATTGATTAAGAGCGACTGATTGGGGGAGTATTAAATAAGAAAAAATCCCTGAACTACGATGTTTACTCTTGCACAAAATCCGATGTTGAATACATAATCCTACCGGTTGGAAACTTACACTTCTATTTTCAGACATCCAATTTTTAACAGGTGTATTGTTCGAATTAATTTCCAGTGACAGAACAAGAGAATGAAAAATAAGCATCAAAATTAAAATTCCAACCATATAATTTCGAATATAAATTTTCATTTTGCTCTCCCTCCTGTTTTTAATCAGCAAATAAAAAAGAGACCTTTATCGCACGTTAAACGTACGATAAAAGTCTCGTTCCTGTCTCAGTGTACCATCCGGTTATAAACAACGTGATGACGAACAGCACAACATTCTTTTTATAGAATGCGAACTACTCCCTAATATCAATCTGCTTGGATTCTAACACAGGCATATTACCTACGTCAAGAACCTAATGAATTATTTTTCCATATCGGAATTTTTTATTTCTTTCAGTTTCATTTTTTCTTTCAGTTTATCCTTAATCTTTTCTGTCCGACTTTTATAATATCCCTCTGCAAGGTCGATTTCTTCCTGCTCCTCCTCTGCCGTTGCCTGAATAAACGGACTTGGGCACAGATAACAAAGCCAGTACCCAAATCCAACGATTCCGGCACCACCAATTACATTTCCTAATGTAACCGGAATCAGACAATGGGTAAACAGATTTGCCCATGTAAGCCCTTCTGCAATAATTTCATATTTATCTGCAGTCAGCAAAGCAGCTACACCAAAATACATATCGGCAATACTATGCTCGAATCCACAAAGTACAAATAACATAATTGGCCAGAAGCTGATAATCAGCTTTCCTGACATTCGCTTCGCGGCAAATGACATCCATACAGCCAGACATACCAATACATTACATAGAATTCCCCGAATAAATGCATCCGGGATTGTCAAATTCGTTCTGGACGCCCCGGCATTTACAATTGCCTGTGCCAGTTGTCCCTGAAATAAATTGGGCGTATTTCCATATACAACCAAAGTTGCAACAAAAGCAGAACCAAAAAAATTACCAATCGCCACAAAGAACCAGTTTTTCAGCATTCGATATACAGAGATTTTTTTCTCTAGTGCCGCAAGAATCATCAAATTATTTCCTGTAAATAACTCACTTCCGGCAATCAGTACCATGGCTAATCCTGCCGGGAAAACACAGGCACTTATCAGC
>CAMEWU010000174.1 GCA_945946715.1 uncultured Clostridium sp.
TCAATGGTATAATAAAAGGGAACCAATGCCAATAAAAGTATCATCAGCAACACAATCCCAAGTAGAATCAAAAACGTGATGCCCAGTACCTTCAATATTAACAATAATACATGTACCAAACCATCACCTCCCGAACGATTGTTTCAGATATCCTTCCACATCAAAATCGCCAGTATTCTGGTACACCTCATCAACAATCAGCCTTACCAGTTCCTTTGCTTCTTCCTGTGATTTTGTAATTCCGATTACAAATACCGGATGTTCCAGTTTCTCATACATAGGCTGACACAACTCTTCATATTCATATATTTCCAATATTCCATCCCGAAATACCGGCAGGGTGATACAATAAACATTTGCTACCTTTTTCCCACGCTTCATCTTGCGAAGGGTTGGTAAAATCTTCCCATCCGGGATTCCACGGACATACATTTGATTGTATAATTTCATGGAAACTCCTGTCTAATATGGATTCTTCATCCTAAGTCTAATCTTCCTCCATCATTTCATCAATGATTGCTACAACTGCTTTTAACTCACTGTTGTTATTACAGTGCTGTAATGAATAACTTAAATAATCTGAGATTTCCTGTTGGCTGTTAAAGAACACCGGCACATTTCCAAGTACCATAGCCATTCTTGCCCGGTTTACCAGTTTATTCTGGGATGCAAAAGAAATGGAAAACTCCTCCACCAGCTTATCCCGAACCTGATTGATATACAGACTGTCCGCAATTTCCGGTTCCAGAACATCCGGCTTTAAATCAATAAAGATACTATTACACAACAGCTTGGATATCAAATTCAAGTCTGCATATTGTTCTGTCAACCCAGTCTGCTTCAAAGCATCCTGCTGTTCAGACCATACATCAAACAGAAGACCTTCTCCCTGCATCAGCTTTTCAGACAATGCCTCAGGTGCACCTTCCAGTGCAAAGAAACAATCTTCTGCCATCTCAGAAATTGGCGTTTCATTTGCCATAGCCTCCAGCACACATTCCAGTACCTTTGTGGCATATCCCATTTCCTTTGTTTCTTCTTTTACATACACAGAAGCCGTCATCACAGCATAAACTTCATTTACAATATCCTCTAATAACAGATAATCCGTTACAATATTCTCGATATAAGTAGCCATTTCCTTTAACCGGTCTGAATAATACTGCCATTGCTCCTGAGATAAATTCAGATAATCTAACCCTTCTAATTCTTTCAAAACCTCCTGCAGCACCGGATATTCTGTCTCAAATCCCTCCGGACGATACAGACCGGAACAGGCACGGATGGTTTCTGCAAAATCATCTACACTGCTGCATTCTGTACCGGTATAAATCTTCAAACTTTCGTTTAATATATCATAGAACCTGCTTTTAGTAATCCGCACCGGCAATTGGGAAACTACCATCTGGATTTTGCTGTTCACTACCATTTTATCATTTTCGTGAAACAGATATTGAAAGACCTTCTGACTGTATGCATCCACGTCAAAATCATCATCTACCATTTCGTAAGAATACTCCAGACGGTTCAATATGTATTCATAAATCTGCAATGCATCTGTATAACTGGTTAAAATCCGCATTTTAGCTGTAATACGATTCCGGATTTCATGGATTTCCTTCCGGTCCTTCTCCCGATTTTCATATTTCTTGTCCAGCACATAAAACCCGGTAAATTTCTGAATGGCATACAATGCCTCTTCTACATAAGGATCTGTACTTACATACTCCTGTGAACGTTCCTGAAGCGTATACAGATTCATTGCCAGCTGTATCAAAGAATACTCATAATACGTACGGCTCATGAAATCTGCGTATTTTGGTAAATTCTCTTCTACATTCTGCTTATTGCCTAATTGCTTTATTACTAAACGATCCTGCTTTTGCATCTTGTCCGTCTCCTTTATTTTTTATGCTCATGCGTAAATAAATGTTCATTACAATACTCCAGATTCCCACTACATTTGGAACAGAACCGGAATTGCAGTTCCGGATTGCTGACTTCTGTTCTGCCACATACAGCACAGTAGTGTCTGGTTCCTCTGGCATTTACTTCTTTAACTGCTTTTCGATACTTACGTTTCCTCTTAATTTCTTTTGGAGAAATTCTCTTATAATTCCGGGTAGCCAGAAAATAAACAATAAAATTGGCAACGGATAACAAGATGGAAACAATGCTTGAAATCCATATGTTAGCATATCCCGGCATGGCAATGGCATATCCGGCATACTGAATAACCTGAATCCCTAAAAAGACCCCATCCAAAATTGCCAGCCATTTCATCTTTACAGGGATGATAAACATAAAATATACCTGCTGGTTTGGAAAAATCGTAGCAAATGCCAGAAAAGAAGTAAGATTCAAGTAGTAAGTGCTGGCACTTAAATTCAAAGCATTCTCAAACCCTCCAATCAAACCCGTAACCAGATAAATCACCATCGGTGCAAGTGTCATCAGAATGATACCCATAAACATATAGACATTATATCGAAATGTTCCCCAGATATTCTCTAATGTATTCCCAATCCAATAATACAGAATGAACATAAAAATCAGAAATATACCCGGGCTTTGTGGCATGGTACATACCCAGGTAACCAGCCGCCAGACTTGTCCCCGGCAAATCATGGCCGGATTCATCTCCAATAAACTGTATAAACCGGGCATAATATTGAATCTGTCCATAAAATAAAACACATATCCAATTACATAGGCACCCAGTATATAAATAATTAAATGTTTAATAGCATATTTGCCAATCTTCCGTTCCAGTTTGTTCATCCAGTGCATACATCATCATCCTTTTCATTCACATAGCTTTTTCAATTATATCCCATTCCAACTTCAAACGCAAGACCGGCAAATTTGCTTTATAAAACATTAAGAATCAACGAGGTGCCATTACCGGATACCGCAACACAAAACCTGCGGGGATTGGAAGCTCCCGAAGAGATGGATTATACTCAGCCAGATCATTAAAATCCGTATTAAATAACCGAAGAATATCCTCCATGGTATCCCCTTCCTGGGTAATATACGTCCGTTCACCGGTACCACCGGGAACTGTAGAATTAGGCATGGTGGGAAGACACAATTCATCTCCCACTTGAAGATTATATACGTTCACATAAGGATTATACCGAAGAACATCTATTAATTTCAAATCATAATTACGGGCAATCTTATATAACGTATCCCCTTCTTTTACAACATATACAAAGCCTCGACAATTCTGAGAATTATTATACATAATTTCAACCTCTTGTTTTTGATTATTGTATTCATTTTTTATGATTCTGTGACCCTATGCTCTGTTAATATTTGAAAAATATACATAATCGCAAGAAAAAATTCATGAAAACTTAAGCGTCACACCATGTTTTTCATATTGAGATTTTCGACGGTTTCCCTTATAATGACTTAGGATATGATAATGTTATATTGTTTAAATAAGTAAGGAGGGCGACGAAATGTGTCGCAAAACACTATGAGTTATTCGATTGGTATTGATATTGGTTCTACAACTGTAAAAGTAGCAGTTCTGGATAGTGACCATCATATATTATTTTCAGATTATCAACGGCATTTTGCTGATATCAAAGGCACCCTTGCCCGTCTGGTTGAGGATGCCAAACACAAATTAGGAGATTTGGAAGTCCAGCCTACTATCACCGGTTCCGGTGGACTGGCAATTTCCAATATTTTAGATGTGCCATTTTCACAGGAAGTGGTATGTGTAACGGATGCCTTACAGCTTTATGCACCTCAGACCGATGTATCCATTGAATTAGGCGGTGAGGATGCTAAAATCATTTATTTTACTAACGGAATTGAACAGCGCATGAATGGTGTATGTGCCGGTGGTACCGGTTCTTTCATCGACCAGATGGCATCTCTTCTGCAAACCGATGCGGAAGGGTTAAATGAGTATGCTAAAAATTATGATACCATTTATCCAATTGCTGCCCGTTGTGGTGTATTTGCTAAAACAGATATCCAGCCATTAATTAATGAAGGTGCCACCAAAGAAAATCTGGCTGCTTCTATTTATCAGGCAGTTGTAAATCAGACTATCAGTGGTCTTGCCTGTGGTAAACCAATTCGAGGAAATGTTGCTTTCTTAGGGGGACCTCTACATTTTCAGTCTGAATTACAAAAAGCATTTGTACGAAATCTGAATCTGACTCCGGAGCAGACCATTTCACCGGATAATTCTCATTTATTTGCTGCTATTGGTGCAGCTTTACATGCAGAAACCACAGAATCTTTCACTTCCTTAGAAGAATTAGATGAAAAATTACATAGCGATATCCAGATTGAAATGGAAGTAGACCGTATGGAGCCTCTCTTCCGCAACCAGGAAGAATATGACAATTTCTGTGAATCACATAACCGTTATAAGGTACAAAAAGGTGATTTATCTACTTATGAAGGTGACTGTTATCTGGGAATCGATGCCGGTTCTACCACTACCAAGGTTGCCTTAGTGGGTGAAGACGGAACCCTTCTCTACTCCTTCTACAGCAGTAATAACGGCAGTCCTTTGAACACCAGTATTCGTGCCATACAGGAAATCTATGCCCAACTGCCGGACAGTGCCAAAATCGTACGTGCCTGTTCCACCGGTTACGGAGAAGCTCTGATTAAATCCGCTTTACTGTTAGATGACGGAGAGGTAGAAACCATCGCACACTACACTGCTGCTGCTTTCTTTGAACCGGATGTAGATTGCATTCTGGATATTGGCGGACAGGATATGAAATGTATTAAAATCAAAAATCAGGCAGTTGATAATGTAATGTTAAACGAAGCCTGTTCTTCCGGTTG
>CAMEWU010000175.1 GCA_945946715.1 uncultured Clostridium sp.
TCAGTACCCGTTCCTCAGCCTTGAACTTAGAGTGAATATATACATTCTGAGTATAATTTTGTCCAATATCCAGACTAAATTCATCGAATTTCGCATCTGACTTACTCTGAGAAACCGTACCGGCTCCATTCACGCTTGCGGTAGAAGTATACTGTAACACAGCATTTGCATCCTTACAAAAGTCAATTACATTCTGGGTTCCAATTACATTGGTTCGTTCAAAATCAGAATAATTTCCTGCATGATGCACATTTGCAGCAGTATGAATCACCATATCTACTTTGTTTGCTAAGGACTTATACTCCTCCAGCGTCAGACCAAACTGTTCCTGTTCTATGTCACCCTTTACTACTTTATATGTAAAATATTCATATTCTTTTGGAAAATAGTATTTTAATGTTGGGCGTAGCCGCTCTTCATTCCGTACCAGACAAACCACATTTATTTTTCGACGCAACAGTTCCCTCAAAATATGAGCTCCCAGAAATCCAGTTGCACCTGTTAGCAAAATGTATTTCGGCTCTGCTTCATATACCAGATTACTATTATTTTGAATTAATGCATTTACATCTACATAATCCTCCTCAGTAGCCGCCTGCTCACTCATTAACAGAGTCTTCTCCAGCTGTTCTACCGTTGGATTCTCATAGATATCCTGTGCCTGAACCCCTACAACTGCTGCTAATTCCAAAGCAGTCAGGCTATCACCGCCAAGCTCAAAGAAATCATCTTTTATACCAATCTGTCTTCGTCCCAGTGCCTGTTCGAATGCCATAACTAATCGCTTTTGCTCTGCAGTTACCGGCGGCACATAATCAACCGCACGTTTGCTCCGCTGCTCTTTAATCCATTTCATTACTTCCCTACGCTTAATTTTAAGGGTTGTCGTCTTTGGAAAATCCTGTGCCCGGAAATCTAAGCCTACAATCCGCTTATAAGCCGGTAATTTTTCATTCAGCTTTCGGATTCCCTGCTTAATTCCTTTTAAAACAGACTTCTCGTTCGGATTCATCGGCTGTACAATGGCACTGATTTTTCCGTTATCATCATATACCATAACATCCTTAACACCCGGCACAGTCATAATGTACTCTTCCAATTCTTCCGGATAAATATTCTTACCATTATCTAATATAATCAGGTTCTTTGAACGTCCGGTTATGTAGAGATATCCTTCATCATCCAAATATCCCAAATCACCGGTATGGAACCAGCCATCCTGTATTGCTTCGGCAGTAGCTTCCGGATTCTTATAGTATTCCAGCATAACGCCATCGCCTTTTACCAGAATCTCCTGATTCTCAATCTTAACTTCCAAATAAGAAACCGGTTTACCTACGGAACCAAACTTATTATGCCCCGGATAGTTTGCCGCTACCAAAGGAGCACATTCTGTCAGACCATAACCCTGATACATATTAATACCAAATTCATCAAAAGCTTCTGCAACTTCTGAACGCAAAGCTGCACCACCAACTACTACATTTGTCAGGTTGCCACCAAATTTCTCCAACAGACTTTTATATAAACTTCTTCTGGCATCAATTTTCAGGTTGCTCAATGCCTTATTACATTTTTTTGCAAATGCAATTTTTCTCTTATTACCGCCGGCTTCTATTCCTTCCATTACCTTTTTATAAAAAATCTCAGCAATAGTTGGAACCACTAAAATAACAGCTGGTTTAAATCGATTTAGATTTGCCACAATGTTTTCCAATTTATCATTGATACAAACGGTAGCACCACAATAAAGCACTCCCAGATTATCAACTGTCAACTCAAAGGTATGATGAATTGGAAGCACTGACATGACAACAGGATTGGATTTCAGATTTTGAGTAAAATCCATACGATAGATATCATTGATATTGCTAACAATATTCTTTTGGCTCAATACCACTCCCTTACTGGTTCCGGTTGTTCCGGAAGTAAAGAGTATTTCTGCCATAACATTCGGATCAAGCTTCGGCAATGCAACCGGCTCCGTCCGCAATATTTCACGATATGTAGTGCCGGAAAAGCTTACAACATCTGTAACCGAATTGTCACTTTCCCGAATCGTTTTCATCATCGGTTCAAATTCTTCTGAAAGGAAAACCACATCAACATCGCCCATAATAAGAAGGTTCAATATCTCCTGTTCCGGCAACATTCGGTCCAGTGGTATAACTACATTGTCACTATTTGCAATACCTAAAAAAGTAACAATCCAAGGGTAACAGGAAGAACCTAAGATTGCAATATGTTTTCTTCTCCATCCCCTGTTCACTATCCATGAAGCAACTGCATTCACATCTCGTTCCAATTCATGAAAGGTCTTACTTACTACTGTATCTTCTACAAAATACTGATATGCCTTACGCTCTCCATATAACTTTGATATTTCTTTTACAAATTCCTGTAAATCTACAAGCATCTTATTCATATAAAATCTCCCAACACTCATTATAACAACAGCTTCTCTTCAGTACAAAAAATATCAGACATAGTAATTATACTCTGCCACATCATTAAATTCAATTCCAAATCCTTGAATTCTTAATTTCTTACAAAAAGAAAGCTGCCACGCTATGGTATTCACCATTTACATGACAGCTCATCCTTATCATTATCTTCTACGAAATTACCTTAATCCAATCCTTTGGAGCTTCAATCCGTCCCATCTGAATTCCGGTCAATGTATCATAAAGCTTCTGGGTGACAGGTCCCATTGCATTCATTCCACTTGGCAGGCAGATTTCTTCTCCATGATCAACAATCTTACCAACAGGAGAGATAACGGCTGCAGTTCCGCACAAACCACATTCTGCAAAATCTTTCAATTCGTCTTTGTAGATTTCCCGTTCTTCAACTTCCAAGCCTAAATAGTCTTTGGCTACTACCATTAAAGAACGTCTGGTAATCGATGGCAAAATACTATTGGACTTTGGAGTAACAACCTTGTTATCCTTCGTTACAAATAAGAAGTTTGCACCACCAGTTTCTTCAACTTTGGTTCTGCTACCTGGATCTAAGTACATATTCTCATCATAGCCTTCTTTATGTGCTGTTACAATCGCATGTAAACTCATGGCATAATTCAAACCAGCCTTAATATTACCGGTTCCATTAGGTGCAGCACGGTCAAAATCACTGATGCGAATGGTCAATGGTTTTACTCCACCTTTGAAATATGGTCCAACCGGTGTGGTAAAAATACGGAACTGATATTCATCTGCCGGCTTTACACCAATAACCGGATTAATTCCGAACATATATGGACGAATATATAAGGTTGCCCCTGAACCGTATGGTGGTACATAAGCTTCATTTGCACGTACGGTTTCTACAACTGCCTCTACGAATTTATCTTCCGGGAAAATCGGCATTTCCAATCTTGCTGCTGACTGTGCCAGACGTTCTGCATTCAAATCCGGGCGGAAACATACAATATGTCCATCTTCCGTTGTATATGCCTTTAATCCTTCAAAAATTGTCTGTGCATACTGTAATACACATGCACACTCACTCATGGTGATCATGTCATCTTCAATCAACTGACCATTATCCCATGCACCATCCTTGAATGTTGATACAAATCTTTTATCTGTCTTCATATAACCAAAGCCAAGATTTGCCCAATCAATGTTCTTCTTTTCCATTATCCTCCACACCTTTCCTGCTGAAATCTCTCTTGTTGCTTTTGAGTTTCTTCTTATTTTGCTTTATTTTAGTCCTTGATTTCTATACTGTCAACCCACAACCAAAGGAATCTGTCTGCTATTGCGCAACAATTGTATATTCTGCTTCGAACACCTTGCCGGGACGTAATTCATTTCCATATTCTCTATCTGCCAGCATACCATCAAAGGATTCTTTATCACAGCGTCCATACCATGGTTCAATACAGACAAATGGTGCCTGTTTCTTTGCCGGTGACCAAAGTCCAAATAAAGGTGCATCAAATACCAGAGTCAGATACGGTTTCTTATCCGGTCCTGCCAACGCCACTTTGTGTGCCTGCTTTCCTTCTATTACCAATGCATCTTCATCGAATAAATGGGCATCTATTTTCATACATCCACCTTGGGTATCCAGCACGTGCCCTTCTGTTTCAATCAATCCGTTACTGCTCAGCTTACTATATGTTAATTTCTCTTTATTATCAAATAACAAATAATAATCCGTTTGCTTTCCTTCCTCTGCAATCGGACACATAAAGGCCGGATGCCCTCCAATGGAAAAGAACATAGTCTTTTTGTCCGTATTACTTACCTTCCACATTACTTTTAATTCCCTTCCAATTAACCGGTAACCAATTTCCAATTTGAAATCAAACGGATATTTTTTCTTTGTCTCTTCATTGGACTCCAACAGAAACCAAATGCTATCCGGTGTATGTTCTGTCATAGTGAATTCCATATCTCTCGCAAATCCATGCTGTGACATAGGATAAGCCTTTCCATTGTATTTATACTCTTTATTCTTTAAGCTTCCTACAATCGGAAACAAAACTGGTGAACGTCTGCCCCAATATGCCGAATCTCCGTACCACAAATATTGCTTTCCGGTCAAAATATCTTCAATATTCATTAATTCCGCACCGGCATCTGAAACTACAATTCTTAAATCCTTGCTTTGCACTGTATGTAATGCCATTCTTCTTCCTCCCAACCTGATCACTGTTTAGGACTCATTATACCATAGGTAACATGAGAAGAGGAAGTGTTTTCTTTTATTGAAAAGCACTTCCTCTAATTTTCTTTATTCATTTTTTGATCTCCCTTTGAGATTATTTGAGAAA
>CAMEWU010000176.1 GCA_945946715.1 uncultured Clostridium sp.
AGTATGTTCAGACTGCTTTCGCATGGCTCAAGGCTTACGTGCAAACCATAATTTATAATACTAAGCATTTCCCGCCGCATAACCGGTGCTCCATGCAATCTGTAAGTTAAAGCCTCCTGTCAATGCATCAACATCCAACACTTCTCCAGCAAAATACAATCCCTTCACTAATTTAGATTCCATCGTCTGTGGGTTAATTTCCTTCACATTCACACCACCCCGCGTTATGATAGCCTCTTTATAATCCCGATATCCTGTAATATGCAATGGCAAGCCTTTCAAAGTCTGTACCAATTGGAGGCGCTCTTCTCTTGTAATTATATTCACTTTCTTATCAGGTGAAATCTGACTACAAGCAATAACAATCGGGATTAATTTCTTTGGCAACAGGTCGTCCATGGCATTCTGTAACTGCCGATTCTGATAGCGAAAGAAATCTCTTTGTAACCGTTCATCTAACTGTGCTTCCGACAATGCCGGTTTTAAATCAATCTTTAATACCAGGGATTCATTTAAATATTTGCCTGTATATGCACTGGCACTTAGTATCAAAGGGCCGCTGACGCCAAAATGTGTAAACAGCATTTCGCCAAAGCCTTCATATATCTTCTTTTTACCACAATTCAAAGTGATAGACACGTTCTTAAGGGTTAATCCCATGATTTCCTTGCACCATGTCTCTTCCGTTTCCATTGGCACCAGAGATGGACTGCATGGTTGTATGGTATGCCCTGCAGTTTTTGCAAACCGGTATCCATCACCGGTAGAACCGGTGCTTGGATAGGACAACCCACCGGTTGCCACAATCACTTGGTCTGCTTTCAACTTAGTTCCATCCGATAAAATGACTCCTTGAATTGCACTGTCACAGACAGAAATGTCTTTTACTTCCGTTCGTAATTTCACTTGAACCTTCTTCTTTCGCAATTCCTGCTCCAATACACGAATCACATCCGAAGAATGGTCAGATTCCGGAAACACACGATTTCCCCGTTCTGTTTTCAGATGCAGTCCCAATCCTTCAAAGAAATCCATGGTTACCTGATTGTCAAAACCATATAGGGAACTGTATAAAAACTTATGATTGGTAACTATATTCCGAAACAAATCTTCCATATCACAGGCATTGGTAAGATTACATCTTCCTTTTCCCGTAATGAATAACTTCTTACCTAATTTCTCATTCTTTTCCAGCAGGGTTACTTGTTTGCCGTTTCCGGCAGCTATTATCGCAGCAAGCATTCCGGCAGCTCCGCCACCAATTACAATCATCCGTTCCATCTATTTCTACTCCTTAAATTTTACAACTTACCCTTCATCATTTCTGGATATTCTAATTATTTTCTTTTTATAGTATCATAATCGGAAATAAATGAAAAGAGGTTGTCCAAGCGACAATTCTTGATAAGAATTATCACCAAACAACCTCTTTATAATCACGTTCTAAATGCTATATTGAACAATTAAACCGGATATACCTTATTTTCAGTATCAGCTACAGAAGAATCTACCTTCTTCTGCTGTGCTTCCCGATACTTAAAGAATTCAGTAGCAACCTGTGGGAACAATGCATAAGAAAGAACATCTTCATCCTGTTGCTTATACTGTGCCATTTCTTTCTCTAACTTTTCAAGCTGTGGTTCAATATCATCAGCCGGACGATAGGTAATTGGTTCTGTCATACCTAATGATTCCAAAGCCTTCTTCTGAACATCCGGATTTACAGGTTTAGTAGTCTGACCATATTTACCAACTAACAAATCCTTGGATTCTTTCGTCAACATCTTATATCTCTCGCCGGATACTACATTCAATACTGCCTGTGTACCAACAATCTGAGAAGATGGTGTAACCAATGGAATCTCACCGAAATCCTTACGAACACGAGGAATCTCTTCTAACACTTCATCATACTTGTCCTCTGCCTTCATTTCCTTTAACTGTGATACCATGTTGGAAAGCATACCACCAGGTACCTGATATAACAGAGTCTTAATATTAACACCCATTACCTTTGGACTTAATAAACCGGACTCCAACCATTCCTCACGCAACGGACGGAAATAATCTGCAATTTCTGCCAATAAGTTCTGATCAAATCCAGGGTCGTACTCAGTACCTTCAAATGCCTTCGCCATAACCTCAGTTGCAGGCTGAGAAGTTCCCATGGCAAGTGGAGACATTGCTGTATCAATGATATCACAACCAGCTTCAACAGCTTTCATATAAGTCATAGCCGCTACACCGGAAGTATAGTGTGTATGAAGCTGAATTGGCAGGTTCGAACCTTCCTTCAATGCCTGAACCAATTCAGTAGCCTGAGTAGGTACTAATAATCCGGCCATATCCTTGATACAGATAGAGTCTGCACCCATATCTTCAATACGCTTTGCCATATCCTTCCAGTAATCCAAAGTATAAGCATCGCCCAAGGTATAAGACAATGCAACCTGTGCATGTCCCTTTTCTTTATTTGCTGCCTTTACTGCTGTCTGTAGATTTCTTAAATCATTTAAACAGTCAAAAATACGAATGATATCAATACCATTTGCAATGGACTTCTGTACAAAGTATTCTACAACATCATCTGCATATGGACTGTAACCCAGAATGTTCTGTCCACGGAATAACATCTGAAGTTTTGTATTCTTGAAGCCGTCTCTTAATTTTCTCAAACGATCCCATGGATCCTCATGTAAGAACCGAAGAGAAGCATCAAAAGTTGCACCACCCCAACACTCTACGGAATGGTAACCAACCTTATCCATTTTATCAATAATTGGCAACATCTGTTCTGTTGTCATACGGGTTGCAATTAATGACTGATGTGCATCACGCAACACGGTTTCAGTAATCTTAATCGGCTTAGCCGCTTTCTGATCTGCCATAATAGTCCTCCTTTATACTGTTGATTCTCAATCCTATTTCACTCCAAATATAGCCATAAATGTACCAGCAGCAACTGCTGTACCAATAACACCGGCTACATTTGGTCCCATTGCATGCATCAATAAGAAGTTGGTAGGGTCAGCTTCTGCACCAACCTTTTGGGAAACACGTGCTGCCATCGGAACTGCAGATACACCGGCAGAACCAATCAGTGGATTCACCTTACCCTTTGTTGCCCAGCACATCAGCTTACCAAAGAGTACACCGGCAGAAGTACCTACACAGAATGCAGCTAATCCTAAAAATACAATCTTTAATGTATCCCAGGTTAAGAATGCCTGTGCTGTTGTAGTTGCACCTACCGAAGTACCCAGCAGAATAACTACAATGTACATCAAAGCGTTGGAAGCAGTTTCTGTCAACTGTTTTACCACGCCACATTCCCGGAACAAATTACCAAGCATCAGCATACCAACCAATGGTGCTGTCGTAGGCAGAATTAACACAACTACAATTGTAACAATGATAGGGAATAAAATCTTTTCCAGTTTTGAAACCGGACGCAACTGAGCCATTTTAATCTTACGTTCTTTTTCAGTTGTAAACAGTTTCATAAATGGTGGCTGAATAACCGGTACCAAAGCCATATATGAATACGCTGCTACCGCAATTGGTCCCATTAGAGTTCCACCCATTCCCAGTTTACCGGCTAAGAAAATAGAGGTAGGACCGTCTGCACCACCAATAATTGAAATAGCTGCTGCTTCTTTTCCATCAAAGCCCATAAAGATTGCAAGGAAATATGCTGCATAAATACCAAACTGTGCTGCAGCACCCAGTAAAAAGCTTTTTGGGTTAGCAATTAATGGTCCAAAGTCTGTCATCGCACCTACGCCTAAGAAAATCAGGGAAGGTAAAATACTCCACTCATCCAGCAGATAGAAGAAATGCAACAAGCCACCTTCTTCAATTATGCTTGGAAACATATTGGAAAGTAACATACCAAATGCAATTGGTACTAAAAGTAATGGTTCAAATCCCTTTGCAATTGCCAGGTATAAGAATACCAAAGCTACAAGAATCATAACATAATTTCCCCAGTATAATGTGGAAAATGCGGTCTGATCTGCAAGATTTTGCAAGGTTGATATAATGTAATCCATTTAATTTCCTCCTGTCAGAATATAATTGTATGACAGTGCTTTAGTTTAAAGTTGCTAAAGTATCGCCAGCTTCAACAGCAGCACCAACAGCAACATCAATACTTGCAATGGTTCCATCCTGAGGAGCAACTACTTCGTTCTCCATTTTCATAGCTTCCAGAATTAAAACAACATCACCCTTCTTCACTGCCTGTCCTGCATTTGCTTTTACTGCTAAAATCTTACCAGGCATAGGGGCTGTTACTGCTACATTTCCGGCACCGGCATTTGAGGCTGGAGCTGCTGGAGCTGCGGCCGGTGCGGCAACAGGTGCTGCTGCTGGTGCGGCTACAGGCGTTGCTGCAACTGAACCTGCACCTAATTCTTCTACTGCTACATCATAAGCGGTACCATTTACGGTAATTCTATAATTTTTCATTTTATTATCCTCCTACTATTATCGTGATACTCGTTTAATTGAACGTACAATTAATTGATCGCTACTGGTTATTGCAGAACCACTTCCGTTTGCTGCCATAATTGCTGCTGTGATAACTGCAACTAATTCCTTATCATTCACTAAGTTTTCATTGGAAACTGCCTGTGCTGCAACCGGTACACTAGCAGGTGTAGCAACCGGACTCTCCTTTGCTTCCGGCTTTTGCTTCTGCTTCTGTGCGCCACTGCCCGGAAGATACTTAAATAAACTGATAAC
>CAMEWU010000177.1 GCA_945946715.1 uncultured Clostridium sp.
ATTGCAATAGAATTTTCAATTAAATATTCCATGACTTCATCATAAATGAAAGCATATGCTAACTCTTCCATAGAATATGTCTCATATAAACTGTCTGCATTCAGGCTGGAATTATTTGCACATTCCGCTTCTACATATGCCTCTACATCACTTTTACTTGCTTTGATTCCCTGTTCCTGTGCAATCAGACAAACAACCATTTTTTCTTTTAGAAGTTCCCGGATATACTCATCCACATCTTTTTCATAACTTTCTACTGTATATGCATTGCCTTCCTCATCCTGCATCAGTCCCAAATATTTCTCGTATTCTAAACCATACGATTCCGCTGCATCCTTTGCTGCCTGTATAGTCTGCTCCTTTAGACTGGCAACTTCTTTTTCCGGATAACTGTTGATGGTTGCATTATCGATAACAGCGGTAATAATATCCGCTTTCATCTGACGGTCAGCTAACTGCTGCTTATAGCTTTCATAATCCATTTTCAATGCATCCATAAATGAATTCACCGTATCATAGTTGCTATTAGCAGCCACCAGTTCATCTGTCAATTCTTCCGGATAAACGGTTTCATAAATACTATTAATAGTACAGACAAAGGTTGCATCTTTTCCTGCCAAATCAGAAATTGTTCCATCTGCATTTTCGTAATCATCCGGAAATGTTACATTTACCTCGATTCCTTGTTCTCCAACCTCATGTCCAATCAGCTGCTCTTCAAAATCATCAATATAGTAATGCGAACCAATAGTCAAATCTGTTCCTGCACCTTGCGTATTACCACCTTCAAATGCTTCACCGTCTGCATATCCAATATAATCCAGATTAATGGTATCTCCATCTTTTACAGTACCTTCTGTCAACTCATTTGTAGTTGCACATTGCTGTAAAAAGGTATCCACCTGTTCCTGAAGCTCTGCTTCTGTCACCTCTGTTGATAAAGGGGTATATTCCACACCCACATATTCTCCAAGGGTGACATATTCTTTATAATTCTTCATTTTTGTACTATTGTTACAACCAGTTAATAAAGCAGTACACAATCCAATACTTACGAATACACTTAATACTCTTTTTTTCATCTTTCTAATCCTTTCTTTCAAAACTATTACTTACCATACCATAAAGAACTTCAAAAGAAAAGCTTTTCCACAAATTATCATATTTACCAAATTGTCTGCCTTTTTACATATGCTTTCTCTTTTTTCAAATCTTTTACATTTATCTTTACACTTCCACCACAATATGTTGTGGTATTTTTAAAAAAACAATCCAATATATTGTAGACAAACCTATTCTTTGATGCTATAATAAATTCTCGTAAAGCTTACTATACTATTCGTACAATACTATTAATGAGACAAGGTGGGGAATCAAATCATGCAAGTTATTAAACGAGATGGTCGGGCAGTTACTTATGACCGCAGTAAAATTGTAACCGCAATCCAGAAGGCAAATGCTGAAGTTGCTCCTTCTGAACAGGTATCGGTAGATACCATTGATAATATTATCAATTATATTGAAGGAAAGAATCGTACCCGGATGCTGGTAGAAGACATTCAGGATATTATCGAGCAAAAGTTAATGGCAGACGGTAAATTCGTGCTTGCCAAAACTTATATTATCTACCGTTATACCAGAGAACTGGTTCGTAAGGCAAACACTACAGACGAATCTATTTTAAGTCTGATTAAGAATAGCAATAAAGATGTAATGGAAGAAAATTCCAACAAAAATGCTACTGTTGCTTCTACCCAGCGCGACTTAATTGCCGGCGAGGTATCAAAGGATTTAACAAAGCGTATATTATTACCGGAAAAGATTGCAAAGGCACATGAAGATGGTGTACTGCATTTCCACGATTCTGATTATTTCTTACAGCCAATCTTTAACTGCTGTCTGATTAATATTGGCGATATGCTGGATAATGGTACTGTTATGAACGGCAAATTAATTGAAAGTCCTAAGAGCTTTCAAGTGGCTTGTACCGTTATGACACAGATTATTTCTTCTGTTGCCAGCAGTCAGTATGGTGGTCAGTCCGTGGATGTCCGCCACTTAGGAAAATATCTGCGTAAGAGTTATAATAAGTACAAAGCCAAATTCGAAGCACAGTTTGGGGATGATGTATCTGCAGATATTATTGAAAAAATGGTACAGGAACGGGTAGAGGACGAATTACGTTCCGGCGTACAGACCATTCAATATCAGATTAATACATTAATGACTACCAATGGTCAGTCTCCATTCGTTACATTATTCTTATACCTGGATGAAAAAGATGAATATATTAAAGAAAATGCACAGATTATTGCTGAGATTCTGCGTCAGCGTATGGAAGGCATCAAGAACGAAAAGGGTGTATATGTCACCCCAGCCTTCCCGAAACTGATTTATGTATTAGATGAATGCAACTGCTTAAAGGGTGGCGAATATGACTACATTACAGAAATGGCTGTTCGTTGTTCTGCAAAGCGGATGTATCCGGATTATATTAGTGCAAAACTGATGCGTCAGAACTACGAAGGCAACGTATTCAGTCCAATGGGTTGCCGTAGTTTCTTATCTCCATGGAAAGATGAAGACGGTAATTATAAATTCGAAGGCCGGTTCAATCAGGGTGTCGTTTCCCTGAATCTTCCTCAGATTGGTATTCTTGCCAAGAGAAACGAGGAAAAGTTCTGGCAATTACTGGATGAGCGACTGGAATTGTGTTACGAAGCATTAATGTGCCGGCACAATGCATTAGTGGGTGTTACCTCTGATGTAAGTCCAATTCACTGGCAATATGGTGCCATTGCCCGTTTAAAGAAAGGTGAAAAGATTGATAGGCTGTTATATAATGGTTATTCTACCATTTCTCTTGGTTACATCGGATTATATGAAGTTACCAAGTTGATGAAGGGTGTCAGCCATACCGATCCGGAAGGTTTGGATTTTGCTCTGCGTGTTATGAACCACTTACGTGAAGCAACCGATCGTTGGAAAGCACAAACCGGTATTGGCTTTGGTTTATACGGTACTCCGGCAGAGTCCTTGTGCTATCGGTTTGCAAGAATTGATAAAGAACGGTTTGGTACCATTGAGGATATTACAGACAAAGGATATTATACCAATTCTTACCATGTTGATGTTCGGGAAAAGATTGACGCTTTCAGCAAATTCCAGTTTGAAAGCCAGTTCCAGCAGATTTCTTCCGGTGGTGCAATCTCTTATGTAGAGATTCCAAATATGCGGAATAATCTGGAAGCCTTATCTGAAGTTGTTCGTTATATTTACGACAATATTCAGTATGCGGAATTCAATACAAAATCAGATTACTGTCACGTATGTGGCTGGGACGGAGAAATCATCATCAATGATGATGGTGAATGGGAATGCCCTCAATGTCACAACAAGGATCATTCTAAAATGAACGTTACCCGTCGTACCTGTGGTTACTTAGGTGAAAACTTCTGGAATGTAGGAAAAACCAAAGAAATCAAATCAAGAGTTCTGCACCTGTAAAATGCAAAGGATTGCGAATGGTGCAAAGAATTCTGAAGGTTAGTAACACAGAAAGCGAGAAATAACATGAATTATGCAGATATAAAACAATATGATATTGCCAATGGTCCCGGTGTCCGCGTGTCCTTATTTGTCAGTGGATGCACTCATCATTGTAAAAACTGCTTTAATCAGGAAACCTGGGATTTCAATTACGGAACCTTATTTACCTCCGGAACCATCAAAACCATTCTGGAGTATTTGAAACCGGATTATGTACGTGGGCTCAGCCTTTTAGGTGGAGAACCTTTTGAACATACTAACCAGTTAGGCCTGCTCCCTTTGGTGAAAGCAGTAAAGGAACGATATCCAAATAAGAGCATCTGGTGTTATACCGGATATCTTTATGACGAGGCCATTCTAAAAAATATGGTTCCTGTATGGCCGGAAACCACAGAATTCCTCTCTTATATTGACATTCTGGTCGATGGACCTTTTATTGAAGAGGAAAAGGATCTTGGTCTTAAGTTCCGCGGTTCTAAAAATCAGCGAATCATTATGGTTCCTGAATCATTAAAGGCAGGACATATCGTACTTTGGGACGAAACTCAGGACTTCTTCCCAAAGAAATAGAAAGAACACTCGAAAGGGGCTGTCGCTTTAACGAATGAAAATTCGTGAAGCGGCAGCTTCATTTTTGCTGTTTTTATGTTAAATTCTAAAGAAAAGCTCCATATCATTCTTTTATTCTATAAAAAAGGCGTACTTTAATAAACCATTTTCTATGGCTTAAAAATTTATTTTAAAAAAACAAAAATTAGGCACTTCTCAAAGGAAATAAATGAGTTCCTGTCTTACCTTTTTGTATTTTGTTATGTAATTTATTTATGTTTCTTGCCATGGCCAGCAGTATACTTTCTGCAAGCACATTTGCCTGATTCTTTGTTACGGCTTTCTTCCAGGCAAAAGTATACTTATTTGCGTTGGCTTCAATTTTTGTACCGTCAATAAAAATGGTCTCTCCCGAAACTTCACCAAGTTCAAAAAGTGTATTGGACATTTCTGCAAGAATTCGCTTTGAACAAGGTGCAAAATGAATACTTCGAAAGCGTGCGAATGTTGCATGGTCCGGAGCAGGTGCACCTTCCAGAAGGAACATAAAATTGATGTCTCTTTTACAGTTTAACTCCATGGAACGTGAGGAA
>CAMEWU010000178.1 GCA_945946715.1 uncultured Clostridium sp.
AATAACACAATTCTATATTTCAGTTATGCGTGGTACACCGTTAATGCTGCAATTGATGGTAGTGTTCTTCTTTCCCGGCTATGTGTTACATATACCAACCGGCAATGCCTGGCGGTTTCCTGCAATTATCTTAGGTTTTACCATTAATTATGCAGCTTATTTTGCAGAAATCTACCGTTCCGGTATTGAAGCCATTCCAAAGGGACAATACGAAGCTGCAAAATTATTGGGATATAGTAAATCACAGACCTTTATGAAAATTGTGCTTCCTCAGGTGTTTAAAATTATTTTACCGGCTGTCACCAACGAAGTAATTACACTGGTAAAGGATACCTCCCTAGCCTATACCCTGTCTGTTATTGAAATGTTCAGCGTGGCAAAACAAGTCGCTGCAGCACAGACAACCATGGTGCCATTTGCAGTAGCAGCGTTATTCTACTATGTATTTAACTTATTGGTATCCTTTGTCATGAATCGATTGGAAAAGAAAATGGGTTATTATTAGGAGGTGTGATGGATATGGATCAAAATGAATTTCCTTATTTAGAAATGAAGCATGTTAAAAAATCCTTCGATGATTTGGAGGTATTAAAAGATATATCCTTAACCGTCCATCAGGGCGAGGTTGTCTCCATCATCGGACCATCCGGGTCCGGTAAATCTACCCTATTACGCTGTGCAACCCTATTAGAAACTATGGATGAAGGTTCTTTATCCTATCTTGGCAATGCAGCAGCTATTATGCAAAAAGACTGTTCTACTAATAAAAAGCCAGTGTCAGATACTGATAGACGTTCTATATATGCAAAGCAGAGAGAATTGGATAAAATTAAACAAAGCTTCGGTCTGGTATTCCAGAGTTTTAATCTGTTTCCACATTACACCGTTTTAAAAAATCTGATTGATGCACCTATTCATGTGCAAAATCGTCCAAAAGATGAGGCAATCAAAGAAGCCTATGCCCTTTTAGAGCAAATGGGACTTTCTGACAAAGCAGAATATTACCCACACCAATTATCCGGTGGTCAGCAGCAACGGGTAGCAATCGCTAGGGCCCTTGCATTGAAGCCGGAAGTACTGTTCTTTGATGAGCCTACTTCTGCTTTAGATCCGGAATTGACCGGCGAAGTCTTAAAGGTTATTAAGCAATTGGCAGAAACCCATATGACCATGATTATCGTAACCCATGAAATGGAGTTTGCCCGCAAGGTTTCTGACCGTATTCTATTTATGGATAAAGGATATGTAGTAGTGGAAGGCACACCGGAAGAAGTATTCCATTCACAAAACGAACGTATCCAGGAATTTTTAGGAAAGCTAAAGAAAGATTAACAAAATAGCTTGTATTTAAAATATAGAAATGCTATAATAATGAAAACAAGTGGTACTAAGTTGTACCCCTTGCATATGTGAATTACAAAAAATAATCCGCGACTTTGCAGAGGGGCGGATTATTTTTTGTTCCGTTTATCTGAACTTATCTTGTACACAAGACCTATGAGTGCAACTAAAAACAATCCCATCTGAATTAAGTTTTCATATGTAACATACATAGGCATTCCCCCTTTCTCAAGGGGTATCCAACCGTTCCCACTATGATTACACTAACATATGTAGTCCAACATTTCAATATTAATTTTACTTTTATATTCTATGATATATTTTTGTAAATTTTATATCACTCTTTATCTGCTTTAGTAAAGCTTCCACTGTATCGAATTTCTGCTCCGGTCGAATGAATTCCAGTAGTTCTACTTCTATCCACTCTCCATAAATTTCCTGTTGGAAATCAAAAATATAGGTTTCTAAACCAAGTACATCCCCTTTACTTACTGTAGGCTTACATCCCAAATTAGCAATTCCGTAATACTCCTGATTTTTCCATAGAATTCTTGCTACATAAACACCGAACGGCGGTACTAGTTTTTCTTCCGAAATCAACTGATTAGTGGTGGGAATCCCGATAGTATGTCCGAGCCCTTGTCCATGTACTACTTCTCCATATATGCTATAGCTTTTTCCCATATACGAAGCAGTAAGTTTCATTTGTCCATTCATAATTGCATTTCGGATAGCGGAAGAGCTAATTTCTTCCTGTTTTTCTTTCAATTTATCAAATACCCGAACCTGAAAACCATACTTTTTCCCTAATTCAACCAGCGTTTCGGCATCACCGGCTCGATTCTTTCCAAATCGAAAATCCCTACCTATAGCTACTGCCTGAACACCCAATTGTTTTATCAAAATTTCCGTAACGAAAGCTTCCGGTTCTAAACTGGCAAATTCCTTGGTAAATGGATATTCTAACAGGATATCCACCCCAGTTTTTTCAGCTTTGTATATCTTCTCTGTCCTGCTATCAATCAACTTTGCCGAACCGATTCGTTCTCCTGCCGGAGCAAAGGTAAAGATAACACCTGTCATTCCCTGCTCCTGCCATAGCATTAGCTGTTGAATTAACAATTGATGTCCCCGGTGAAATCCATCAAATTTTCCCAATGCCACTGCCGTGTCATGTAATTGTATATCTGTTACATTTGTAATATGCTGCATCCTGATCTCTTCCTATAAAAACATTTTATATGGTGCAAATTCTTGATTTTCCAAATGATACTCATAAATTCCAATAAATGTACCCATAGAATCGTAGGTTAAAAATCTGTCTGGTTCCTCTCCAGTTGTATTTGGAGACTCCAACCGACATCCTTCCTTTAGGGATTCTATCATTTTCCTGTTGAATTTATTTCCATTATAAACTAGCTTATCTCCCTGTTTTCTCATATAAATTTTCGGATACTCTGGATACATTGCATCAATCGGATAGATATTCTGTGTCAGGACATCCGTCTGTACTAATTTTTCAATCTCTGATAATCTCAGACTATCATTGCTCTGAAAACCACACGCTTTTGTACGAACCAATCGCTCCATACAGCCACCACAGCCTAAACGCTCCCCAATATCTCTGCATAAGCTTCTGATATAAGTCCCCCGGCTGCACTGAATTCGAAATACTACTCTTGGCAAATCTA
This sequence comes from uncultured Clostridium sp., assembly GCA_945946715.1. Taxonomy (GTDB): domain Bacteria; phylum Bacillota; class Clostridia; order Lachnospirales; family Lachnospiraceae; genus CAG-632. The sequence continues at coordinate 3,033 of CAMEWU010000178.1, forward strand.
TTTGAATAATTTCTAACTGGTATAAAGTAACAGGTCTTGGCTGACGTTCAATCACTTTTCCCTGTCTTGCCAGCTCATATAACTTTTGTCCATTCACCTTAATTGCTGAATACATAGGAGGAACTTGTTCATATGTACCTAGAAAGGACAGAATTGCTTCTCGTACCTCATCTTCTGATACTGTCACCTCTTGTTTTGTTAATATTTCTCCGGTTGTGTCTTCTGTATCCGTAGTTATTCCCAATAACAAAGTAGCTTCGTATTCCTTATCATGGTCTGGTAAGATATCACATAGCTTGGTTGCTTTTCCCAGACAAACCACAAGTACTCCTTCTGCCTGTGGATCTAAGGTACCTGTATGCCCGATTTTTTTCTGATGCAGAATTCCCCGCAGTTTTGCTACTACATCAAAGGAGGTGAATCCCGGCTCTTTATATACATTCAATATTCCGTCGTACATCATTTTCTCCTGCTCTTATTGCAAAACAGCCCATTCGGGCTGTCTCGCAATCAATACTGTTTTAATTAAATCATTATAATTGTAATGCAATCTGTTCCAATACCAATGCAATAACCTCATGTACCTCACCAGTCAAGGAAAAACCGGCTGCCCGCACATGACCGCCACCACCGAAATGAATAGCAATCTTACTTACATCCACATAATTATTGGAACGCAGGCTGAATTTATAAGTGTCCGGCTCATATTCATAATAAAAGACAGCTACCTCAATCCCTCTGGTTACTCGAATCTGGTCTATCACCCCATCCACATCTACACTGGTAGCATGATAAAAATCAAAAACATCTTTTCTCAGACAGGTAACCACACATAAATCATTTAAAGTCATATAACTTTCCAATAAAGCTCTACCCAAAATCTGATTCTGAACATAGCTTTTACTATAAAAGGTACGGTCAATAATCTCATTTGGTCTTGCTCCTAAGGCAATCAAATCTCCGGCAATACACATGGTTTCCTTCGTGGTATTACCATGCTTAAACACTCCGGTATCATGTACAATTCCTAGATATAAAGCCTCTGCACACTGTTTGCTGATTTTATCTCTGTCAAGCAGTCCATAAATAGCTTCACATGTAGCTGATGCCTCTGGTTTCACAAGAAAAATATCCCCATAGCCTTCATCACTGGCATGATGGTCAATTGCTGCTTTGACTTTGGCAGTCTCATAATAGACAGAAAACTCACCAAATCGGTCTGTACTGGCACAATCCAATGCAAGACACAAATCATAGGCAATACCTTCCTGTACTTTATGACGAATCTGATCTGCCCCATTTAAAAACAAGAATTCCGAATCAAATTCACCCAGATAAATATCCACCTGTTTTCCTGCGTAATTATCCATAATATAATTGTACATTCCTGTACAGGAACCAACGCAATCTCCATCCGGACGAATATGTCCTAAGATTACAATTGTCTGTGCCTGTTCAATTGCTTTTAAAAATTGGTTCATAACTTTCTCCTGTTTCTTCCGCCTCAAAAAACACTTTCACTGCTGTCTGTCAACTAAGATTCTTCTTCCTC
>CAMEWU010000179.1 GCA_945946715.1 uncultured Clostridium sp.
TAGAATGATACTTTTATAATGCATTATTCTGTACGGATAGCTGCTAACGGACTTAGCTTTGTTGCCCGCTGTGCAGGGAAGAATCCTGCTGCCATACCAATGAAGGTTGAAAATACAATTGCAACAGCTACCAGCCAGAATGGAATCACTGAAATATTCATTCCTTCATATCCCACCAATTGTGGTAATATCAGATTACAGATAAAGGATAGAATATAACTAACAATCAATCCGATGATACCACCAATAAAGCCGATAAATGCTGCCTCTGTTAAGAACATCGCCCGAATATTACCCAGGCTGCAGCCTAATACCTTCATAACACCAATTTCCTTGGTACGTTCATAAATAGACATCATCATTGTATTAGCAATACCAATTGCCGCAACAAACAAGGAAATAGCACCAATGCCACCTAAGACAGCTTCTACAATTAACATTTCCTGCTGAGCCGACTTAATCCATTCTGCCTCACTATATGCTTCATAACCCATATCTGAGATGGCAGATTGAACTTCCTCTACATTTTTCATATCATCTACAGAAACAATTGCTTCCGTATAGCAAATGAATTTGTAAGGATTTCCATTCTTATCTAAAGGCTGTCCCGGTATTGCCTGTCCTCTATAAGTATCCTGTAAATACTTCTTCATAGAATCAATATCAGTATAAACATTCCAGCTATAGGAATTATAATCGTTCGGACCACCTTCAACCATACCGACTATCGGAAAAATATTACGCTTTGCCGGCTGTTCAACCGGATTTCCTTCTGAATCTATTACCCATGTAGAATCAAACTTAGAAAACACTGTTTTATTCATCAGGTCAACATCCGGCAATTCTCCATCATCATAATATGGATATGTATACGTTGTTGTTTCATAAAAATCCGTAATTACACCATTTCCCACCAAAAATTCCAGTTTTTTAGTGCCGGTTGCCGGAAGTCTGCTTCCCTCTGCCAATGGAATCTGAGATAAATATTCCTGAGAGACACCATAAAGATTAACATTTGCAGAATACTTCCCCTGCTCCATTGTCATCCAGGTATTTAGCATTGGCGTAACTGATGTCACATGATCCATAGCAAGAAATTCATCCATTGTGTCATCTGTCATCAGTAATGGATTTCCATTATCTCCATAACCATAATTCATTACTTGTATATTGGTCATACTTCCCTGAGACTGAATTTCCCCCATCATGGCGCTTTGTAATCCAATACCCAGAGACAGCATAACTACGATTGCTGCAGTACCTATCATAACGCCCAATACAGTTAATATAGTACGGACCTTACGTTTCCATAGATTCCCTGCACTCATCGCTATGATGTCAGAAAATCTCATGTTATCTCTCCTTATCTGCATCGATTAACAAATCTTCGTCAATTTCATCCTCAAGTGCTTCCGCTTCTTCTGCTGCTTTCCGTTTCTTATTTTTAACCACAATTATGATAACAACTACTACTGCAATGGCAAGTACAACCAGAACAGCAAGCACAATTCCCAGCTTTGCGAGAAGTGGCATACCCGGATTCTCTTCCGGCATTTCTTCATAATAAAACTCATCATCAAAGCTTTCTTCCATAACAAACACTGTAATTTCTTCTTCATAGGTACACTCTTCGCCAGAAGAATCTTCATATGTAATAATCAGTTTTACAGTTCCATCATCGGTTGTTGCCTGTGTACCGGTTATCATAACATCTGCGTATCCGGCTGCACCTGCTGCAATATTACCAACAAATGCTTCTTCACACTCCAAACTATTTCCTTCAATCCGAGCCTGTACATTGCTTAACGTACTTTTACCCAGATTGTTAATATTAAAGCTGACACTTCCCTGATTATATACAGTAATCATATCCGGTGAAACCGTCACTTCCGAAATCTTAATTCGTGCCTCCTGATATACCGGAATGGAAATATTTTCTACTGATTCAAATGGATTCGCATCTCCATCCTCATAGTTACAGGTTACTGTTAAAACATATGGCTTTGGCTCTAAGGTAGCAAGAGCAGACATCTCAATGGTAATATCTGTGGTCTTGCCGGCACCTAAGCTGGAAATAAACTGTGTACTGGAACCGGAAGTCGGAAGAAATTCTCCGTTAGCCGCTGCCATACTAACCTTCATGTTCGACACAGCTGTCCGGTTGGATGTATTCTGAAGATGTAATGTCAGTTTAAAATTATCTCCTGCCAAAACCTTATCTACGTCTGTATCATACCCGGTAACAATTACTCTTGGTGTAGAAACCGGACCTGCTTCCGTAGTTGGCTCCTCTGTGGATGCGGTAGTATCCGGAACACCTTCCAGCTTTACATTTACCGTCTTTACAACACTGAATTCATTTCCATCCTTTACATACTCAATTTGGAATCCAACAGCATGATAACCGGTCGTTACATCCTGACGAACCACAAAGTTATAATTTGCTTTTAATTCCTTTGTTGAAGTATCTCCTTCAACTACCATATAAGCTGCATCATCACTTTCAAAAGGAAATTCTGCAGTTACTACCGGTGAAATACTGGTAATATATCCTTCTCCTTTTACCTTTGCCACAAACCCGATGGTAGTTGCAGTACCATAGCTGGCAGCCGGTGCATTGACACCTGTCAACATAATATCTGTATCTTTGCTGGATATGACAGCATCCTCACTGCTACCTGTTCCAGCTTCTGTACCGCTGCCTGTTTTGCCGGTCTCAGCAGCATATGTAACCATAGAAGGATTTGAAAAACCTGCAGTTGTACTGATAATCACAGCACTCAATGCCACAATTGCAAGTTTCTTTCCTACATAGTTCTTAAACTTTTTCATTTTATTCCTCCTCGCCCGCAGCAGATGCCACGCTGGTTTTCCACTTTTCTGTGTTATCTTCGATTTTAATAATTTTTCCATCCTTGATGTGAATAATCCGGTCTGCATAAGATGCCAACTGATTGTCATGGGTTACCATAACCAGTGTCTTATGATGCTTATTTACCACATTCCGCATTAATGTCATCATTTCTTCTGATGTAACCGAGTCCAAATTACCGGTTGGCTCATCTGCAAAAACAATATCCGGATTCAGAACCAAAGCTCTTGCCATACCAACCCTCTGCTGCTGTCCACCAGACATCTGGTTCGGTTTATGCTTTTTATGTTTTTCCAGACCGACCAAACGTATCATCCGCTCTGCCCGTTTCATTCGTTCTTTTTTAGGAACTCCACGAAAACTAAGGGGTAATGCTACATTTTCAATGGCATTCATCGTTCCCATCAGATTAAAAGACTGAAAAATAAAACCTACATGTTCCCGTCGGAATGCCACCAACTGCTTTTCATTCATTTTTTCGATATGCTGTCCACGGATGGAAATCTGCCCCTTTGTGGGATGCTCTAATCCAGCCAACATATTCAAAAGTGTCGATTTTCCAGAGCCGGATGTTCCCACAATCGCACAAAACTCACCTTCATGCACCTTGAAGGAAACGCCATTTAACGCTCGTACTTTATTCTCGCCGACTTTATATATCTTATATAAGTCTTCGACTTCGACGACTACCTTCTGCTCGTCCACCATATCCCTCCTTATCCTCTTACAAAACCATATCTTGTAGTTTTTCCCAGTATAGCATAGAAATCAGCCACGATATATAGTAGAATTCCTTCAATATTCTTAAATAATTCTTACAGCCACTTTTTATACTTAGATTCTTCATCCAAAAAAACAATACCTATGATACCGGTTCCTGTATGAGCTCCTATGGCACAACCTACATAGTTCTCTAAAAAAGTAACATCCCCATAAGCTTCTTTCACCATTTCTTCTACCCGCTTCATGGTCTCGTAATCATCTCCATGGCAGATTCCAAACAACTGCTCTCCCGGATTCTGACACCATTCACCAATCAGTTCTACGATCCGTTTTAATGACTTATTTCTGCCTCGTACCTTTTCAATTGCTTTTAGAGAACCATTTTCATCCATATGAATAATCGGTTTAATATCCAATACACCGCCCACTACCATACTGGTACGACTTAATCTTCCTCCCTTAAACAAGTATTCCAAAGTCTCTACCGTAAAAATATGCTTAATATGTTCCCGATGGTATTCCAATGCTTCAATTACAGTCTCTTTATCTACCCCATTCTCCTGCATTCGTAAGGCATAATATACCAGAAGACCAAATCCCAAGGATGCACACTTGGAGTCTACAATGGTCATATCCCAATCAGGAAATTCTTCCAGAAGTTCTTCTTTTGCCATACGAGCAGCATTAAAGGTTGCTGCCAGTCCGGTAGAAAAGCACACATAAATCACTGTTTCATTCCGCTCTGCATACGGTCTGAAATGCTCCTTAAACATAAATGTATTGATATGATAAGTGGAAATCTCTTTCTTATCTCTCTGATATTGATAAAATTCCTTTGGAAAAACCGTTTCACCATCAAAGTAATCTTTTCCTTCAATAACCACAGGGGTTGGTATCACATGAAGATGATATTT
>CAMEWU010000180.1 GCA_945946715.1 uncultured Clostridium sp.
TTATCGGGTACAGTTATATATCCGGCTTTCCCTAAAAAATCAATTCCTCTTGCTCTGTAATAGGCTTGTGAATCAAACTCGCCCGGATTGGATGGAATCTTAGGCTGCCATAACTCCAGCTGGCATTCTATTATATTTCCAATATGAATGTCAGAGATAACTGCTGATTCTTTCGTATCACCAATTCCGGATTGATACGTTTCATAAACTTTCACTCTATAATTCTTTTTACTAATAAATTGCTGATTTGTCATTCTATTTGATTTTATAATTAATATTCGTTTTCCTGATTTGTACTCTATTCTCTCTACCCTGCCCTGTAGCGTACAGACAACCGATTCTTCTTCCACCGCACTCAAATACTCTTTTAAAGCATCCGGCAGTCGACATCGGTAACCATTACCAATACCTAGAAAAAAACAGATGCTAATTGCAAATACAAAAAAAGGCATAGTGCTCTTTTCCTTTCTGATATACCAAATCAAATATACCAGAATCAGAAGAACCACCATGCCAAGCCCCTTTGTCATGTATGAATTTACTCCTATCAGCTCTCCGATAACAAACGCCATAACTCCAACTAGTAACGGTCGTTTTGTTATTTCCATATACTTTATATCTCCTCCTCCGTATCCTCGCTTTCTATAATTTCATCCTGATATTCAAACATACCATCAAAAGGAATGGTTTCCCGATAAAATTCCTGCTTCTCTCCATTAATCAAAAACTGTACCTTATTAATTGTGGGCAATTCACATAAAGAATTTACTACGGAATATATTGTCACCATATCCTTGCAGGTATCCAAAGTATTATTAAACTCACTAGATAAATCTACATAACAAACCCCATCTTTAATGGATATTTTCTTTATTGTTGTTCCATCCGGCATTGTCTGATAATATCCTTCCCGTAAAGGACCTGTTATGAGAGATTCCATAACCAACTGTTCCAATGATGCATTATTTGTGATTTCTACAGCCTTATCATACTCTAAAAGCATATCACCAGTTTCATTAGCAAAATAAATGGTAATAACACCTTTTTGCAGATATCCGCCCTCCTGCTCAGCATCCACAAAAGAAGTTTCATCATAAGTTTCTAATGTAGTACCCTCTGCCATCATAGTAGAAGAATCATAAATTTCAAACTGTACACTATCTACATATTCCAATTGACATAATGTTTTCGTAAGTGCCGCTTTTGCCAAAACCTCTACATATTGGTCATTCAATTCATTTGCAACATTTACCATAATATGTGCCTGTCTTTCATCTTCATCATAGCTGCATTGAATCACCTTCATAGAATCTGCAATCAGATTACTCTGTGCATTCAGAGTTTCTCCAAACATTGTTTCAATAATCCTTGCAATGTTTTTTCGACTTGACTGGCTCGTATCTAACTCATAAATAACAGTTGCCAGTTCATATGTGCTATTATCAATATAATACATATATATACTATGTTCCGGCAGTTCCACTACCTCTGTTGTACTGTTACCTGCATCTTTACAACCAGCCAGAAGCAACACTGTACAAAAAACCATGACTATCATACATATCCATTTTTTCATTGCTCTGCTCCTTTCCTGGTCAACCGATATAGGTAAGTGGAATTCGAACCGTAAACGTAGTTCCTTCCCCAGGCTTACTATATAAATTAATGGCTCCTTTGTGCATCAAAACAGCATTTCGGGTAATTGCCAGTCCCAGACCAGTACCACCAATTTCTCTGGAGTGCGATTTATCAACCCGATAAAATCGTTCAAATACCTGTTCCTGACACTCTTCCGGTATACCTACACCTGAATCAGACACCTTTACATAGAAAAACTTATGGTCTGCATCCAATACCACCCGGACCCATCCGTCATCTACATTATATTTTACTGCATTTTCAATCAGATTGCTAAATGCCAGCGATATTTTGACCTCGTCAATCTCTGCCAGAACCTCACGCATACTTTCGAATACAATTTCAATATTCCGTTTTTCTGCAATCGGACGGATTCGCTTTAACAAAAGTTCCAACAATTCATTAATATTTACGGTTTCTATGTTCAAATCAACAGCCTGTTTATCTAATCGAACCAAGGTCAAAAGGTCTGTAATGATTTTATTTTCCCGTTCAATTTCTCCAGCAATATCTGTCATGAATTCCCGATACATTTCTGCTGGAACATCCTCCTGCACCAACAAAGAATCTGCCAGTACTTTCATAGAGGTAATTGGTGTTTTTAGCTCATGTGACACATTAGAAACAAATTCCTGTCTGGAGTTTTCTAGTATCTGAATCTTGCTTAGAATCTGATTTAAGGTATCTGTCAAATCCATTATTTCTGTAGTACCTTCTACTTCAATCTTCTCATCCAGATGCCCTTCTGAAACCTGCTTCAGTTTTTGATTTAAAACCCTTAATGGACGGGGAATAAAAAATGCCATAAAGAATGAAATAACCAATGCCAAAAAAATAAACAATGCATACCAAGTTCGCCCCTGTGCCTTCATGTAGGCATCTGTTTCCATTAAATCCCGAATTGACATCATACAAATTATGACACCTTGTGCCTGTTTTACTTCCTGCATTCCATTTCCGGATTTTGCTCCGGAAGCTGTACTTTTTTCAATAGTATTCGTAACTGTAGCAGAATCCAGAATCGGAACCATAACCTCTGCATATTGATTCTGATTTACAATTTTATAATTACTGGAACTTTTTCCAAGCATCATATCATGAACTTCATTAGACATCATATACTTATTCTGTTCAATGGTATATGTATCTTTAACAATTTTATAATCAGAGTCCACAATAATAATTCGACCCTCTAACACATTGGCCAGCTGGTCAATTTCCGTATTTAAATTATCCGTTGCGCTGGAAATCATGAAATCATTTAGCAACACCTGACTGGCCAAAATATTACACTGACTCTGTACTTGTGCTATTTTATTCTGAAGCATTTTGTTATGGTACGAGTTCTGAAATATCTGACCACAGGTGATAACCATAATCAGGGTTGCCAGAAAATATGTGATAAATATAGAAAAACGGAAACTTTTCAATTGTCGTTTCAATGGTTTATCCTTGGAAATAATAGCCAACACCCCACTTCGTATGAATATACTTCGGCTCTCCAGGATTTGACTCAATCTTCTCTCTTAACCGACGGATATGAACATCTACTGTTCTGACATCTCCCGGATAATCACTGCCCCAGATCGTTTTCAATAAACTTTCTCTGGAATATACTTTGTTTGGATTAAATACCAGAAGTTCCAATACATCGAACTCTTTGGCTGTCAAATTAATTTCCTTTCCTGCAATATTCACTCGTCTGCTATCACAATCCAGAAATAAATCGCCAACTGTTATCTTACGCACTGGTTCTGTATTCTCAGGCTTTTTACCATTTCGGCGGATAATTGCTTTCATACGTGCCTTTACTTCCAGAATATTAAATGGTTTTGTTATATAATCATCTGCTCCATATTCCAGTCCCAGAATCTTATCCATGTCTTCTCCTTTTGCAGTTAACATGATAATAGGCATATTAGAAAATTCACGAATCTGCTGACAAACCTCTAATCCAGTCAGCTTTGGCAACATAATATCCAGCAAAACCATATCATATTCTGTCTGTTTTGCCATACTTAATGCTTCTTCACCATCATAAGCACAGTCCACCTGCATATCATCTTGCTCCAGACTGAATTTAATTCCTTTTACAATCAATTTTTCATCGTCCACTACCAGCACTCGTTTCATATTCCACCTCATTCGACCCTAATATAATCCTGTATTTTTTGAAACACTCCTTCTTTAATTCCGGAAATGTTCATAAGTTCATCTATTGATGAGAAGCTTCCATGGTTTTCCCGATATTCAAGTATCTGTTCCGCCTTTGTCTCACCAATTCCCGGTAAAGTCATTAGTTCTTCCTTTGTAGCCTGATTTAAATTAATCCGACTATCCTTCCATATAGTACTGCCTGCACCTTCTGCCTCACATTCTCCCACAGCCGGAATATAAATCTGACTCCCATCTGTTACAAGAGCCGCCTGATTAACCGCACAAATATCTGCTGTTTCCAGGCAACCACCTGCCATGTCAATGACATCACATATCCGACTATCTGAACTGACACAATAGACACCCGGATTTAAAATCTGACCACAAATAAAAACATAACAATCTTTCGTCTCTTTTGATGTTTCCTGGATATAATCTTCCTGTGTCACTTCTATCTCTGATGATTCCGCCAACAAAAACTCCTCTTCTTTGGCTTCACAACCTGTAAGACAAATGAATATTAGCCCAAAGGCTAAGCTAAATATAATTAATTTTTGAATGATTTTGTGCAATTTCTATCTCTTGCCATTACACAAATCTTATCACATAACACAAAAATATTATACC
>CAMEWU010000181.1 GCA_945946715.1 uncultured Clostridium sp.
GTTGAAGCATAATTGATTGCTGTCATCCGTAAAACAGACAATCTTAAATCTGTTTCTTATTCATAAAAAAACACCGTCTTTCGACGGTGTTTTTTATGTTGATTAGCCTAATACAACTTCTACCGTATGTTCTTTGCCATCAGCAAAAACTGGAAGAATATTGCCTTCAATTGCATTGCCATCTACGATTACGCTCTTAACACCTTTACTAATGTGTGAAGGGTTTGAAACTGTAATATTATAAGTAGCATTGCGGAATTGACGGGTTGCTTTGAATCCGTCCCATGCAGATGGGATAGAAGGATCTATCTTCAATCCATTGTAATCAGGAATGATACCTAACATATATTGAGAAACGGCTACAAAGTTCCAAGCAGCAGTACCTGTTAACCAGCTGTTCTTAGCTTCACCAAACCGTCCTGCATCCTTACCGGCAATCATCTGTGCATATACATATGGCTCTGTTCTGTGCAAATCAGAAATATCCTCTAAGTAAGCAGGTGCAATCTTTGAGTAATATTCAAATGCCTTATCACCATGGCCTACATAAGCTTCGGCACAGATAATCCATGCATTGTTGTGGCAGAAAATACCTGCATTTTCCTTGTAACCTGCCGGATAAGTAGAAATCTCACCATATTCAATATAATACTTGGTAAACGCTGGATTATTCAATACAAGACCATGCTTGCAGTTTAAGTACTTGTCCACGCTTTCCAAAGTCTTTAAGTCATAGCCCTTATCTTTACCGATTTCAGACATAACAGCAAAGCCCTGTGGCTCGATGAAAATCTTACCCTCTTCGCATTCTTTAGAACCAACCTTCTTACCGAAGTCATCATAAGCACGTAAGAACCATTCTCCATCATAACCATGCTCGATGATGTTGTTCTTCATCTTATCAATCTCAGCCTGTGCCTTAGCAGCATCATTGTCTAAGCCCTTGTACTTGCAAAGTGCTACATATTCCGGACCTGCATAGGTAAACAGAGTTGCTACAAATAAACTTTCTGCAACCTTAGAGTATTTATCATCTCCATACTTAGGAGAAGTCCATGTCTGGAAGCTTTCGCCCGGAGTATTGGAGAAGCATGAAAGGTTCAGACAGTCATTCCAGTCTGCACGCATGCTAAGTGGTAATCCATGAGGACCAAGATTATTTACAATGCGATAGAAAGACTGCTGTAAATGATGCATCATAGGCTGTGCTAATTTCTCATCATTACGGTATGGAACCATTTCGTCCAAAATAGAATAATCACCGGTTTCTTTAATATAAGCAGCGGTAGAAAGAATCATCCATAATGGATCATCTGAGAAATCGCCACCAACTGCATCATTTCCCTTTTTGGTAAGTGGCTGATACTGATGGAAGCATCCGCCATCTTCAAACTGAGTTGCAGCCAGGTCTAAGATACGTTCTCTTGCACGATCCGGAATCTGGTGAACGAAACCAAGTAAATCCTGGTTGGAATCACGGAATCCCATACCTCGACCAATACCACTCTCAAAGTAAGAAGCAGAACGGGACATATTAAAGGTAACCATACACTGATACTGATTCCAGATATTAACCATACGGTTCATCTTGTCATCCGGTGTATTAACGGTATATTTTGAAAGTAAATCAGCCCAGCTCTGCTTTAATTCAGCAAGTGCAGCGTCTACTTTCTCGGCAGTATTGAACTGCTCAATCATAGCATAGGCTCTTGACTTATTCATAGAACCGTCAGTATTGAACTTCTCTTCCTGTGGGTTTTCAACATAACCAAGGATAAATACGAAATCTTTGCTTTCTCCCGGTGCTAAATGAATATTTAAACAGTGGGAAGCAATTGGTGACCAGCCATCTGCCTTGGAATTGGTAGACTTGCCTGCCAGTACTGCTTGAGGAGCTTCAAATCCGTTATATAAGCCCATGAAGCTTTCACGGTCACAGTCATATCCTTCAATTTCTGCATTAACAGTATAAAAAGCAAAATGATCCCGACGCTCTTTATATTCGGTCTTGTGGAATAAAGTAGAACCTTCTACTTCAACTTCACCGGTATTGAAGTTCCTTTGGAAATTGGTAGAGTCATCCTCTGCATTCCATAAACACCACTCTAAAAATGAGAATAATTTAAAGTCTTTTGCTGAAGTTCCCTCATTCTTTAATGTTACTTTCTGAACTTCGCCCTTGTAGTTGTTTGGTACGAAGAATGTAACTTCTGCCTTTAATCCATTGCTCTTACCGCTGATTACAGTATAGCCCATACCATGACGGCATTCATAGAATTCAAGGTCTTTCTTAACTGGAGACCAGCCCGGTGACCAGATATTGTCATCTTCATTAATGTAGAAATAACGTCCACCCATATCAACAGGAACGTTATTATAACGATAACGGGTAATTCTTCTAAGGCGTGCGTCCTTATAGAAGCTGTAACCGCCTGCCGTATTCGAAATAAGTGAGAAGAAATCCTGATTTCCTAAGTAGTTAATCCAAGGATATGGAGTCTTAGGATTTGTAATCACGTACTCTTTGTTTTGGTCGTCAAAATAACCGAATTTCATGTGTGTATGTACCTCCCTTTGTTCTAGCGGACCTCGTAAGGTCTCATATGGTCTATTATATCGTATTTATGGGATAAAAACAAGGAAAAGTGAGTGTAAAAAGCAGTCATTTTGTTAGTATTTGAAGCTGATAAAAAAATAATGTCCAATAAACAGGAAAAACCTTATTTATTGGACATTATTTGCAGTATAAACTATTTAACAACAGTATAGAAATGTTGTGTTACTGTTTTACTCTCACCCGGAGCAAGCTCTGTATAACCGGTATCCTCCGGTGCCAGAGGCAGATTCGGTGCATCGATAATCCAGGTCATAGGCTCCGGACAGAAGTATCCCTTTTCACCCCAGTCATTCCAGATGACCCAGAACTTGTAGTCCTGACTGACCTCATAACGGATTTCTTTGCCGGAAGCAAGATCTGTTGCTACAATACCATAAAATGGTTTGTCATCAATATCACCCATTTCGGCATAATATACATCATTGTTAATAATCTGTTTCACCGGTACCATAGAGCCGGTCAGATACTGACGGTCATGGTTGTCCAAAGGCATAAATACACCGGTCGGAAGGCAGCGGTCATTTAACTGCCATTTTTCTCCGATTGGCACATAGAGACGCATATCTTCGCCTCGTCCGTCGGAAGTAAATGGACCCATCATGGTTGTGTGTGTGCAGACACCATATGGCATCTGTACAGAAGACAGATTTGTCATTGTAAATGCATATTCCAATCCTTTTTCAGACAGAGTAAATGTAAATTCTGCTTTAAATTTAATTGGAAGGTATTGAAAATAATCATCATTTTCATCGTACAGGTACTCTGTCCGGGCAATTGCCTGATGTTCGGTGGCAGTTACTTCAATCACAGCGTAAGGGCGCTTATGCAGAAAACCATGGATGAAATTAGCTAAATCCTTTTCGTTTACCGGAAGTGAATAGAGGGCATCTGTTGTTTTCAGCCGACCGCCATTTAAGCGATTCGGAAGATATAAGGATGGAAGTCCATATACCTCCGGTGATTGCTTGATTTCTTCTATACTGGTTTCTTTGTGAAAACGAAAAATCTCAATATCATTTGTTTCGTCACGCAGTCGGATGACATTGCTGCCAATCCCGGGTGCAATCCATGCAAGATATCCGCCTGCTTTTAATTCGATACAAGGCTCGCTTTTGTATTCAATCATGTGTGCTGTTGTTAATTCCATACACAAACCTCCAATCTGACTTAAGTCTGAATGTATAAGCCGATGCTTATGAAATAATAATACTATTGTAACACATTGTAAAGGGAAAATCGACTAAAAAATGGGAGGGATTTTTTATAATTATGTAATATTTGGGGATAGTTATTTTTATTAAAACATGATATAATATACGGGCTTATATGGAAAATGCAGAAAAATGACTAAAAATGCAGTCAAAAACTCCATGTAACAAAGACTGCAGGAAAGGAAAAAAGATGCCACTGGATTATAAAAGAAGTTATAAAATCAAGCTGAAACGTCGTAAAATAATAACGATTGTACTTGTGGCAGTTGTTTTTCTTCTGGCGTCTTTATCCATATTATACTTTAGATTCTGGCAAAAGGATAGCCATTGGAATCCGTTAGAACAGATAGAACAATTATCCATTACTAGTCCATCACAGGAAAAAACGGGACTTGCTTTGTCACGACAGCCCATTCATCTGTATACGATTGGTATCGCCCGTATTAATTTATCAGATGTAAACCGGGAGTATGTGTTGGTAGAAGAAACGGTGGAGGATTCTTATTTTGATGATGCATTGTTTATCGGGGACTCCCGGACGGAAGGATTTATGATGTACTCCAGTCTCAGTGATATTCA
>CAMEWU010000182.1 GCA_945946715.1 uncultured Clostridium sp.
ATGTCGCACGGAAATATCCCTCCGGTACGTTTCCTTCCACATTGCCGCTTGTAGGTTTGTCCAACAATGAATCCGTATCATTGTCGCATGATGTAAACGCAATGGCTGCACACAATAATAATCCTATATATGATGCTTTCATAAACTGTCCTCCTGTCGTTTAAAAGTTATCAATCCAACCGTCCCATTCTTCATCTTCAATGTTGATGTTGCCGCTGAAGCTGACATCAAAGTTTCCACTTCCGTTTCCGAGTGTCAACCATGTTATCTGGTTTGGGTATATCGGTATCGTGGAATGGTCGGACTTTATCGGATATTTTGTTGTCCCGGTTGAGGTAGTGATCTCAAGATAATTGTTTGTCCCGGCGGCATCGGCGATATTCTCCTGTGGTAGAAGATTTATCTTAACTCTAACCTCTGAAGCTCCAAGTCCATCGGTTATAGTCTTGGATAATACGATAGGTTCTCCGTCTGTAATCACTTGTCCGCCTGTGCCGTCGTGAATATACATGGTTGTATGCCCTTTTACTTGGAGTTTTACCGACTGCATATCAGGTATGTTTTTTATTCTAACCTCCAAAGCCCCGTTCTGCCTTGTAAGTACGGTGGATTGTGTTCCGGTATTTGCAGAAGCGACAAAACTTAGAATGCTTCTAAAAATATGTTTGTCTGTTTCATCTTCATTACCATTGATGTACCCAGTAGTGGCTTCTTTGTATGATGGAACTATATCCGCACTATATAAGTCCGGCAGTTTTGGAGTTTGACCTTTTGGAACTGCGAGAAAAACAGCTTTGTAGCTTGTTTTCGTATTTAGATCTTCAACCGTAAGGTGATTATCTGTCAATTCCAATTCGCGCACCTGCGAATAGCCGATTGTGCCGTCACCATTGTCTCGACCTTCATATAGATACATTTTTGCGTCATAATTGGCGAGATTAAGACTTTGGGCGGCACGAGACTGGGCATTAAGTCCGATGTGAAAAGTAGTTGATGTTCTCTCGGATTCCGGTAACAGTTCGGATTCCGAAGAACATGACGACAGGATTCCTGCCAATGCTATCGCCATGCTTGATAATAAAGAGAATCTGCTCATATAATCTTGTTTTTATTTTCTGGTTGTAATTGGTTATTTTTTATCTCCGCCAAGTGTTCCTCCGTCATGTTCACCCCATTCCTTGTCAATGCCCAAACCGGGAGGTACATTACCATTATCCATTGCGCCTCCATAATATTCATCCCACACGGTATCTATCTCGATGTATATATCGCTTGTCTGTCCGCTCAGGTCTATCGGTTTATTATGTTTTCCCATTCGGTAAAAATGGTTGGCACGTATGGGATAGTGCATCGCTTGGCTATCATCTTCGTTTTCCGGAGTGTCAATAATGCCTGTACCACTGCGTGAGGATATTTTATTGTTAGGGATATAGAATATTCTTCGCCGAGCAAGTACATCTCCTTCAGAATCGGTCATAACCAGTTCCAATGTGCTTTGTCCTATTTCCATGCCCGCTGCGATAGGCAGCAAATAGGCTGAAAGGGAGAATGTCCCGTTATCCTCCGGCTTGACTTCATAACTGGCAATGACACGTTCCGCTTCAATATTGCTGCCGGATGTGATGAAGTCCGTATATTCATTGTCTGGAACTATATCCGGAGAATCATATCCAATCGGCATTTGTGGTAAAAACCATATTTCCTTGTTTTGGGGTGTGTAAAGTCTGAGTTTCACATGAGCGACTTTAATCCCTCCTATTTCAGCAGGCAGTTTCTTAAAGTAGCCCATTACTCCCGCCACACGGCGGTATAGGATTATCGGGCGAGACAATGCTGTCCCGTCTTTTAACTGCTGCTTGGTGAATGTTTCGCTTCCGGCAAACAATTCCGATTGGGCAATCAGGTTTATGTCTGCACCATCTTGTAACTTGAAGTGTTCTTCCGACAATTTCTTGCCTATGGTTGCAACGTCTCCGGGATTCCCGTAGGCCGCTACAGAATTTGCATTCTGGAACGAAGGGTTGTCTGATGTTCCTGTAAATGTGTCGTCAAAACCCACTGCAAGAAACATATATTGTGTACCCTCCTCGTAGTCCTGATACTTAGTCCGATATCCTTGTTGGCGAGTATCCAGTCCTGTCATTGCCCCGTCAAGGTGTTTCCAGCTTATATCTTCACTTGCTACACAGGTATAGTCATCGTTTTCCTGCTTATAGATATATAGCTGGACTCGTGTTGCGTGTTGTTTACCATATATATCTTCTCCGGGATCAACAACAGCGGTGCGCGTTGACGCAAGTGAATTATTTTTTACGGTAATAGCAATGGAATATTTACTATCAGAGGGTGCTAAAGGAGGTGTATCATTCTCCGAACATCCATATACCAGCATTGTAGCCAAACCGCAAATCAGATGCTTTATTTTTATAATATTCTTCATATTTATCTCCTTGATTTTCTCGTTATCTTATGTTTCTGCATAAGCATATTCTCGTTCAATGTGATTTCAAGTGATTTAGTTTCGCTCTTGGTTACAACAAAGAACGCTTCCATCGGAGCAACCAGTAGATTGGGGTTGGCTTTGCTTGAGACTGTCTGACTTTCAATCGTCGCATCTTTATTGTATGAACTGCCGGCACACACTCGTATTTCCTCAATTTCAGAGTTTGCCTCCATCAGTTTTGCCACATTGATGTGTGTCATAAACGGATTGCCCATAAGGAATGTCCTGCCACTTTCCCGATTGTTGAGTGTAATTTTCCGAGGAATGCTCATTGCAAAATGACCGATATTAGCAACCGTTCTATCTATAGTTTCTGACTTTCCGGTGGAAGTTCCATTGGAACGGAAATAGAAATACCGATTATGTTCCTTAGGAAAACGGAATGTATAATTGTTCCTATCGTTCGACGAACCCGCTTTGAACAAGAAACCTTGTCCTACGGCATACTTCGTATTTACAGCATTGAAATCCGTGGACCATCGTGCTGTTCCGACATCGGTTCCGTTTAAATCTTCATCTTTTTCTATTGCCGCACCATTCCAGAAGTGTTGATATACGATTGGTTGGTTACGGACTTCTTTATAGTTGTCGGCAGACAAAACGGTAAAATACTTGTCTCTTCCCCAATTTGCATTTGGAGATATGAACATATCACCAGTGTACATTTCCTGTAATGGAGCGGAAAGCAAATAGTAGCATCCACCTTGCAGTGATTTATCGATAAATACTTTGCCGCCTATTGTGAGATGATGTGTTCCGACTACTTCTGCACCACTTTCAAAATGGATGTTTCTGCAATAATTCTTTTCATTGCTTTCAAGTTCCGGATATTGTTTGGCATTTGCCGGAATAATGACATTGGTACAAGACCACGGACTTCCGTCAGTCCAATTCTCCCATTCGTTCCAACCTGTTGATGCTGCATTGGTTTTCCAAGTCGTCACCTGTGGGTGAATGATAGCGTTGACATCATAAGCCAATAGTTGACTGCTGTCTGCCGAATAAATATAGAGCATATAACGACCTACCGGTAACGCTCGTGCAGGAATAACAATCTGTCCACCGGAAATGGTGGCATTGATAGTTATATCTTTTTTATTTTCACTATTATAACACCAAATACTTAATTCGGAATATTCTGGCGTTCCATTGACCGGAATATTCAAAACATTGCCGTAGCATGTATGAAATGTTGCGTCCTCTATTTCCAGTTTGTCTCCATCATCATCGGTATCAGCGCAGTCGGGAATGCCGTCACCGTCGGAATCAGGACGAATGAATACTCCGCATATTTTTGAGGTGTTCAATAGCTGCAATCCACCAACGGTGAACTCAATGCGGTCAAACTCTTGTTCGGGAGTAACTTCAATGTATGTATATCCACCATGTGAAATTAGACTGGCTCCCAAAATATCGAAATCAGCAGTGCTTGCAACTTGGGTATCGCCATTGTACACCTTCAGTTCACCAACTTTGGATAAGTTTACGGAAAGTAAATCTCCCATATTGCCAAATACCAACCCAATAGACTGGTTGGCTTTTTGCTTCCGAAATTTTAACGCTATTGTTGAGCCTCCCAAAGAAACTCCGTCATTGAGCAAAGCCCCCGTTTCCATACTGCCATCGAGTAGATAATCCAAGTTTTTGAATGTATTTCCGACAGACAGGAGTCCTGCACCAATCAGTGTCTTGTTATAATCTATTTGCAAATCATCTTTCAAATTTGTCATTAGCTCCATGCAACCACCCATGCCGGAGGATTCATCACATGACGGATCTTCATAGAAAATGCTGTAAATCCGCATGGATGTGAGAACATCAGCTACACCTTTGCGCCATAGTTCAATCCGGTCAAACGGTTGGT
>CAMEWU010000183.1 GCA_945946715.1 uncultured Clostridium sp.
AACTGAAAGAGAATCGAAAAGAAGGCTATAATAAGCAGGCAAGAGTGCAGTTGTTCGATAAGGACTTAACAGAATTAACCAAAGAATGCAATTATAACTTGGATTATCAGACCCGGTTGAAACGGAAGAATCGGTTACAGGAGGAGACTTCTAAACGGGCAATTTCAGATATTGCCCATGATCTTCGCACCCCGTTAACAGTAGTAAAGGGAAATCTGCAGTTAATGAAGCAGGAAGGCAATCTGGGAGAAAAAGAACAACAGTATTTGCAGGTGTGTGAAGCAAAGACGGAAGAATTAAAATACATGGTCAATGAATTTTTTGAATTGTCCATGTTGGAAAGTGATACGTCTGTGGCTGAGATATCAGTGGTAAACATTACCAGTCTGCTAATGAATGCTATTTTAGAACATGAGCTTTTAATTCGGGAACAGGGGTTGATGCCGAAACTTAATTTTCCGGAAAAGACCCTGTTGGTGCAGGGAAATGATAAATTATTGGAGCGGATATTTGAAAACCTTCTGGGAAATATTTTCAAGTATGCAAAGGAACAGTTTTCTGTTTCTTTGATAGAAGAAACAGATTGCTGTAAGGTGGAATTCTCTAATCCGATTGAGAAAGAGAATACAATTGATGCAGAGCATATATTTGACCGGACTTATATGGCAGACTGTTCCAGACATAAGATCGGCACCGGACTTGGACTTTTTATTGTAAAATTATTAGCGGAGAAACAAGGTGCTAAGGTGTATGCAAGAAAAACAGAAGATTGGCTTACAATTAGTTTAGAGTTGAAAAAATAAAGAATTTTTTAGAAATTAAGGAATTCTTTATTTTTTTGTTTTAAAGTGTAATTATAAAGCTACAAGGTTCATAGAAAGGATGAAAGAAAATGAGCGAGCAAATCGTGATTGACGTGAAGAATTTAACAAAACAGTATAAAAAGCAAGTAGTAGTCAATCAGGCAAGTTTCCAGATAAAAAAGGGGAGTATATGTGGTCTGATTGGTCCAAATGGTGCAGGAAAGACCACCATTATGAAGATGTTAGGTGGCTTGGTTATTCCTACAGCAGGAGAAATGTCCATTTTTCAGAGCAAAACCTTGCAAGAACAGGCAAAGGCGAGGGAACGGATGAGCTTCGTGATTGAGACGCCGTATGCCAAGCAGGAACTGACTGCACAGGAGAATCTGGAAAAACAGAGATTGCAGAAGGGGATTCCCAATCGGGAACGAATTGGAGAAGTTTTGGAACTGGTAGGTCTTTCAGAGGTTGGCAATAAGAAGATTAAAGAATTTTCACTTGGTATGAAGCAGAGGTTTGGCATCGCCAATGCCTTGATGGGAAAACCGGAAATCATGGTTATGGATGAACCAATTAATGGATTGGATCCGGAGGGCATTGTAGAAATCCGGGAGCTGCTTATGAAGGTAAATCGGGAGGAGGAGATTACAGTACTGATTTCTTCCCATATACTAAGTGAATTATCCTTAATGTGTGACGATTATCTGTTTATTCATCATGGAGAAATTATTAAACACTTAACCAGGCAGGAGCTAATGGATGAATGCAGGAATTATCTCCATATTCATACAGACCGGGATGAACTGGCACTGGCGGTCTTACAGGAACAGCTTAAGGTTACCAAGTACGAGGTAAAGGAAGATGGAAGTATCGATTTGTTTGAGTACCTGGAGGATGTGGCAACAGTTTCCCGTACTCTGTTTGAAAATGGTGTCATACCATTAGAGTTGCGTACCGGCGGAGAAAGCCTGGAAGAGTATTATATGTCGATGATAGGAGGAACGGAACATGTGGAATGTAATTAGGGCACAGCTTTATCAATTTAAGAAAGATAAAATCTCTTGGGGCGCTCTTTTGCTTGCTTTGGTTATGAGTGGGGTATTGGCATTTCTATATGTTGATGAGTATACCAGCGGCAGTGAAATGGTTGCCGGCATGGCATTCTTTTATGCAATGATTGGAATCATTGTGATGCTCATTGTGGTAACCGGTATTATGGGAAAGGACTTTACTGATAAAACCCTGAACTATGAGGTCCTTGCCGGACATACCAGAGGAGAGGTATTTCTTGGGAGACTAATTGTGGCAGCGGTTATAGGTTCCCTGGCGGGATTTCTGGTAATGGCTGTGGTACCTTGTGTGGCAACTTTGTTCTTGGGATGGGGAGATGTGATGGCATGGCAGGGTGTAGTGATTCGATATGGATTAGTTTGGGTGACATTGGTCAGCATCTGCGTGCAATTAGCGTTTATTACAATTCTTGCTAAAAATCCCTATATTACTTTGTTGGTAGGATATCTGGCAGGTTGTGGACAACTAATGATTCGGACGTTGGGACAGGAATTTCCGGATTTGGCTTCTGCAGGAGAATCTCCGTTACTGTCCATCAATCATTGCATGAATTTGTTGACATTTGATGATTGGTACACCTTTTTCCTGGATGAAACAGAGCAGATTTTTTATGAGTCAGCAGTGGACCCGCAGCTTGTTATAACAACGGTTGGAACTGCCCTTGTGACTATTATTCTGCTGACGGTTCTGGGGTATGTATTTTTCAAGCATGATGATTTGAATTAGGAGCGTGAGACTATGCTGATAAAAGATTGGATATTATGTCTGATATGCGTTGCTGTAATGGTGTTTCTGGTTTGTAGTTGTGAATGGACTGTAGCAAAATACAGTAATAAATGGCGAATTCTATTTTTAATACCTGCAATCACCTGTACCCTTCATTTCATTTTGTCAGGAGGAGAAGCTTGTCTGTTGGGGGCTTATATCGGCGGCTTTGTGGCAGGAATGGGATTCTTTTTTGTCAATCCATCTGTGCGAAAGAAGAGTCTGGCGGTGGCTCTGATTTTATGCTGCTTAACTGTGCCGGTTTGCTATTGTTCAAATGGCTATCGGAAACCGAATTATGTGGCAGATTTTGAACAGGGATTTGCCAGTATGAAAGAGCATTATTCTCTTTCGGAATATAAAGAAGTGGACTGGGCAGGGTTATATGAAGAATACCTTCCGCAATTCCAACAGGCAGAGCAGGAACATGATGAGGTTGCCAATTGTATAGCATGGAATGCATTTTGTAACGAGTTCTATGATGCTCATACCGGATATATTCCCAATGGGAATGTGGAAGCCGTGACACAGGCGGTTTGTAAACGGGTGATGGGAAATGATTATGGGCTGGCTACCATGCGTCTGACTTCCGGTAAATATGTAGCTGTTCTGGTAGAGGAAAACAGTCCGGCATATGAAGCCGGAATACGAACCGGAACTGTGATTACTAAGTGGGATGGAAATGTACCGGAGGAATGGCAGGAAGTATGCGCCCAAAGGATGGGACAGTGTATGACTTATGAAAATCGGGAAAATCAGAGATTCTACGAAAGCTGTTTTCTTGGTGGCATTGGTGGCGAACAGGTGACAGTTGCATTTATTAATGAAAAGGGAAAAGAGGAAACAGTTATCCTAGATGCCTGTGGAACCTATTATGAGCGTTTCGAAACAATGGTGGAGTTGCTGACATACAAGGAACCAAAGGCAAATTTAAGCGTGACGCAGATAAATGAGGATACAGTGTTGTTAAATGTCAACTTGATGCAGTTTGACAGCGAGGCTATGAATTCCTCGGACTATAGTAGTGTACAAACTGCTATTCGGGAACAATTAATCCCGTATCGGGAGCAGGGAGTGACCAATCTGATTATCGATTTGCGCAGTAATGGAGGAGGATCCAGCAAGATGGCACAAGCGATTGTATCTCTGGTGGCAGATGGGGAGCATTTCTGGGCTGCCGATGGAGCTTATCAGGAAGAAACCGGTGAATACGAAATCTTAAATTCTTACACTTACACAGGAGAAAATCTGTGGCAGGGTGGTGAAATTGTAGTATTGGTAAACAGCGGAAGCAATAGTGCCGCCAATCACTGTATGAGTGCTTTACAGCAGTTAAAGCATGTAACGGTTATAGGACTGACAGAACCGGCCGGAGCAGCACAGGGAGTAGTAGGAGAACCGTTAGAGAGTGGACAGTTGTCTTTTTCCGGTACCCTGGTTTTAAATGAAACCGGAGATATTTGGATTGACAGTGATGCTACCGGTGAACCACGGTTGATAGTAGATGAACGAGTTCCGTTAGATGAACGGGCTGTAGAAGCAATCTTTGAAAATAAGGAGGATTATGTTCTGAATTACACTTTAGAATATTTAGAACAAATAAAATAATATATACCGGCATACTTGGTATACATAGGAAATCCTTGT
>CAMEWU010000184.1 GCA_945946715.1 uncultured Clostridium sp.
CAGAAAGGTAAAATTTATATGTCTGATGTGTTAAGGGAATGTTATTTAAATTTCCCAAGTGGGAGAATGGCAGTATCAACAGTTCGTTAAAAGAACAGGCAGAAACGATTTTTTCTTTTTCACCCGAGAGTCTGGAACAGACACCAATGGCTCTGGTGATTGATGGTCCGAAAGGTTGCGGCAGACATTTTTTCATCGAACAAATTCTGGCAGATCAGCAACTGCCTGCTTTGTGGATTACTGTTTCCGATCATTACTATACTGTGCAGGAAATGAAAGAGCTGGTTGAATGCGCATTGTTATACGGAGCATTTGTATGTGTCAGCATGGAAAAACAGGATCAGAGCATTGTTAAATGGCTGTCCGGATTTTTTACATCCATTGCTATCGTAACGGATTCAGAACGTTTCCGCATAGACCAGTCTGCTTACCATCTTTTAACGGTTTCGCTTTCCGAAACCAAAGAAAAAAAGATAGATGCGTTCAGCATGAATTTGCTTCAGACCAATATGAATTTCGAGGACTTAAAACTTCCCGAATTACAGCATAAGCAGCTAAGGGATATTTGTGATATGATTGCAGTTCGTCCAAAAGTATTGTCGGACTGGGAATTTGGCAAAAAGTTCAGTTACGGAAACGGAATGAGCATTTTGTTTTATGGAGCTCCGGGTACCGGTAAAACGATGGCTGCCGGGGTAATTGCAAATGAATTGCAGTTACCGCTGTACCGTGTAGATTTGTCACAGCTAATCAGTAAATATATTGGAGAAACACAAAAAAACATCGGAAAGATTTTTGATGAAGCAGAAAAGATGGAATGTATTCTGCTCTTTGATGAGGCAGACGCCATTTTTTCCAAAAGAAGTGATGTGTCCGATGCACAGGATCGTTATTCCAATGCGGAAACGGCGTATCTTTTGCAAAGGATTGAGCAATATAACGGCGTATCCATTCTGGCAACGAATTTGTTGCAGAATTTTGATGAAGCATTCCGTCGCAGAATTTCCTATATGGTCCATTTTCCGTTACCGGATGAAGGTCTTCGTCAAAAGCTTTGGCAGGATATTTTCCCGGAAAAGTCACAGCTGGGTGATGACTTTGATGCATTGGCTTTAGCACAGGCCTTTGAACTGTCAGGCGCTGCCATCAAAAATGCCGCATTACATAGTGCCTATATGGCCATGGCAGAAGATTGTCCGATTGGAATGAAACATATTTTGCGTGCGATTTCTAATGAATATGCAAAAGTCGGAAAAAGCCTGTCCAAATCCCAGATGGAATTGTTTCAGGCATATCATGCATAGGATATGAAAAGGATTCTCAATACGAAATTAGATCACTGAATGATAAAAAGAAATAATTTATAGCAGTCAGGAAGAAACAATATGAAAGCATTAAAAACATTTTTTGAAAATTGCATCAGTTGGTTGAAAAAAGACAAGAAAAATACTGCAATTGCCGCTTGTGGCGTTGCAGCTGTTGTCATGATTTCTGTTGGTGCTGTTATTTATTCTTCTGCTTATGCTATGGTTGATCGTCCTTTTGATGAAGCTTATGCAAAAGATTTAAAGGTAAACGAAGGGGAAACAGTATATAACAATGGTGGAAATGCCCCGCTTGCCCAGATTTATGATAAAGACGGTAGTTATTATCTTGTTAAAAATGAATATCAGTTGTACGAGATCATGAATTTTGGCGGATTAGATGGATTTAATGATTCTGGCATGAAATTTAAACTGGCTAATGACATTACCTTATCCGGAAATCTGAGTGTTGCATACACTGTAAAAGATGGAAGCGGTAATGAAACATCGACTGGTACTTATAAATATAAGAATTATGGAACCGGGACATTTAAAGGGGAATTGGATGGTAACGGGTATCAGATTACCATACCAACTGTTAGCGTAGACATTCAGGCGACAAACGAAGATACCAATATTGGTTATCTGTTTGGTGAATTAGGTGCAAGTGCAAATATTCATGACTTAATTGTATGTGTGCAGGCACCCACCATGAATGTAGCGACTAATGTTGCGTCCTCACCAGCTAATACAGTTCCTGATGTGAATGATGACAATTTGCAACTTCAAAATAATGTTACAGATACTCTTTCTGCACCTGTTTCGTTGATAGACAATCAAAATGCGACGATAAATAACGATTTTGCAACCTATGATTATATTACCGCAAAGAAGACTATCACAAAAACAGTAGATCAGACTGCCAGTCAGGAAACAAAGTATAAAGTTACTATTACTCCTGATGATACTGGTGTAACGATTTCTGAGAATGATTTGACAGAAATCCTGAACTCTAAAGCAGGTACAAGTACAAACCAAAAAATAAGTGAAATATTGTCAGAAAAAAGTATCAGCCTTACCGGATGGAGTGATGCCGGAGCAGGAGAAGCGGCAGCCGTTTCCAGTATTGAAAAAGAAGGTACTGAAAAAGCAACTATTTTGGATTTGCTTCCAAATTCGTGGACTACGAATTCTTTTAACGACGATGATACGTCGGCTGTTGTTGAAGGGGATGTGTCTTTTCAACAAGTGTGGTGGAAAAATTTTCCGGATGATAAGAATTCATGCAGTTCTGTTTCAGAATTAAATACACATAATCTGAACAACAGAATTTCAACAACGGGAGAACCTGCCGAAGATACCGGTGCCGGCAATGGATATCAGAGTAGCAGAGAGGTTAGCTATTCATTGCCTAATATCAATGGAAAAAAAATTACCGTTACCATTACCCCCTATGTTCAGCACTATAAAAGAACGGATAAACTGGTTGCAACAGTCTATGAATATGATGAATATATTGTGAAAAAAACGACCGGTACCGTAACAAAAGTAAAAGCAGGAAAAGTACAGAATCAACAGGTTTCCTATACATATAATGTTGCAGGCGGAGAAGTATCTGTTTCCAATATCTCGACGGATGGGGCGGTATTGCCTACCAATGTGAATGTTGGTGTGATTGCCGGAAAAGATAATGGAGCTGGTTTATCCAACATCAGTATAGTTAGTGACTCTGCAACAAATTTTGGCCTGACAGGAAAAACACTTTCCAGTCTGATCGAGAAAAAAACAGATTCCTATGAGATTATAGCATATGATAAAAAATCTGCAACCGGAGGAATTCAAAATAATGAGTATCAGGTAACATTGGGAGATACCAGGACCGAGGAGACTTCCATACCGTCTGGTGATGCCTCTATGCCTGCAAGAACGACTGGAAGAGTATATACAGAAACTTCTTCTTATTCTGCTGATGCAATTAACATCAATGTGGAACCCAGTTTCTCTGTCGGTGGTCTGATTGGTTATGAAGCCGCTAGTTCTTCAACGTATTCCGGACTGGAACTGGCACAGACTGTGAATACGATAGTTCCTGATGGTTATCAGGGAAAAGTTTCTGTCGGTGGTCTTGTTGGATTGCAAAATGGTGGAAATATCACAGCAGAAAAATCCATCATTGATTCCGATCAGATTGGGATTACGGGAACAGCTTCAAATGGCATTGCAGGAACATTAATTGGTTCCTCTGAATCGGCTTCAGCAATACTTACGATTAACAATTGTATTCTTGGTGGTAATCAGGATGTTAATAGTAGCAAGCGTTTGATTGGATCCAATGTAACCTTAAGTGGTGATACATCGTTTAGTAGTGTAAAGGGCGCATCCTATAATAACGGCAGTAGTAACCAGAATATCACTGAAATTAATACAGATAATTTGAAAAACGGTAGTAGTACCGAAGCTATGGAATATAAAAATACTTATGGTGTCCGCTATTTGTCAAGTGATGGCGGTAATTCATATTATTTGATTCCGAATTGGTTGTGTACGGATATTTCCGACTCAGATTTGACCATCAGTGAATTGCAGAATTCGAACAGCACCACTCCTACTGTTGATGTAACTTTGCCATCTTTAAAACGATTAAGCGGTATTAATGTGGCAATGGATTATCAATATATGACTATTACCGGTGGTGAATCATCAGCTTCGGCTGTCGGAAGCAGTATTGATGCCAGCGAGGATAAGACATTGTCTGATATTTCCATTTCGCCTGTTTCCGAGCTGAATGGAAAAAGTTATAAGAGTTCACGGATGAAAATTACGCAAGCTACATTTTTTGATGGACATCAGTATTATGTAACGGCGTCTGATTATAGCAAAGAATTTCAACTTTC
>CAMEWU010000185.1 GCA_945946715.1 uncultured Clostridium sp.
CTAGAGCACACGGTTCATACCCGTGGTGTCGAGAGTTCGAATCTCCCTTCCGCTATTTTTTTATGCCCAAAATAGTACTGAGGACACAAAATAGGAGCTGTGCACTCATTCTTAGTGCTTACAGCTCCATTACTTTCCATAAAATCCAAATCCAATATTCAAATCTACCGGTTGTGAAATTCCCGGTACCGTTCCTTCTGCGGAATACTGCCAAATCTTATACTTATATGGTAATCTGGGTTCATTTGCGTACTGAGCAAACCATATATCATATCCATACAATTGGGTTAAATCCAGTTCCAGTGCAATCCAGCTTAAATTTGCATAAATCATTGTATCATATCCGGCAGCTTTAATTGTCTCCAAAAATCCACGACAGGCCTCCGAACGCTGCTCCGGGGTCAGCGAGCTGGTTCTTGCGGATTCATCCATTGGGTCTTCCGTATCCAGTACAATTGGCAGATTAATATTATAAGCTTTTACCTGATTAAGAACGAACTCTGCCTCTTCTACTCCTTCCTCATATGTGGTTGCCTGCGAATAAAAATATACTCCAACACTTAAATTATTCTTCAAAGCCTCAGCAACATTGTAATCAAAGGTTTCATCTGATTTAATTGCTCCATTTCCATATCCCCGATATCCAACACGGACAAATGCAAAGTCAACTCCTGCAGCTTCTACCTGTGACCAGTCAATCTTACCCTGAAACTTTGATACATCGATTCCAACACTGGACGTAATTTCTCCATTCTCTGTGTAATACTTAAACATACCATCGTCTGTCAATGCGGAATCAAAATCATAATCATTGCGGCCAAATTCATTATCGATTTTTACCCATTGCAGGATACCCTCTTTGTCATAGACCAGAATAAATCTCTGGTTCACAAAGTTCCAATATGCTTGTTCCCTAAGTGCAAGCATATCCGGATCACTAATATCTATCCGCTTTTCTTGTGCAATTTCAAATAACAATGCCTTTGAATGACTTCTACCCATACTAATTCCCGCTAAAATAGCAATTAGAACCAGTACTTCAATTATAATAATGATAATCCATTTTTTAAAATTTTTATGTTCCATTTTTGTACTTTCATGTATGCTTCAAAATATTTGTTCTATTTAACATAATAATTCAGCCATTTTATCAAATCCTTGTATACAGCTTCCCGGTCCAAGTCGTGTATCAGTTCATGACGGCTTTCCTTATAAACTCGGATTCTACAATCCAATCCTAATTTTTTATAAATTCTATATAATCGTTTCGGTCCTTTGCCAAAATTACCAACCGGATCCTTATCTCCTGCCATTATTAATATTGGCATTTCCTTATTGAGTCGCTCCAGATTCTTTTTACTATTTGCCTCTATTATTGCAGTCATCATATCCCTATATGCACCCACTGTAAAAATGAAGTTACATTCTGGTTTTGCATTGTACCGATTCACTTCTTCTCGGTCACGGGACAACCAGCTATTGCGCAAATCTTCTTCTTTAAAAAATTTGTCAAAACCTCCGATTGCTAAATCATTCATAAATGTGCTTCGATATCGATATCCTTCTTTTTTGACTACTGCAATGCCCTTACACAACCATTTTCCTATCATGGCAGTGGCTGTTGTATGATACATAGTGCCAAGCAAAATCATACCATCTACACTATCCGGAAACCGTTCTACGAATTCCCGTACCATTAAAGAGCCAAAACTATGCCCTAGTATGAAATAAGGAATTCCGGGATAAGCACGTTTTGCCAATCCCTGCAATAATACCATATCCGATAACAATTTCCAGTTTCCATTGTGTTCACCAAAATAACCGAAACAATTTTTATTTACAACAGATTTACCATGTCCTAATGTATCTGCACCGTATACAACATATCCTTGCTCACATAAACGTTCTGCCAAATCTTCATATCGTTCAATATACTCAACCATTCCATGACATATATGAATAACTGCCTTTGGCTTTCCCTCCGGTTTCCAGCAATATCCATGAATCATCGTTACTTCATCTGCAGATTTAAAACTAATCTCTTCTACCATTGCCATACCGAGCAAACACTCCTTCCATTTCAGATTACATGTTTAGTAAGCTCCACGGAACTCCGGATCTTCTGGCGGATAGATTCCGGTTCGATTTTCAATTTCTTTACTGATTCTCTGCACTTCTGCTGATGGGGTATATGTCTCCTTATCCTTTTCTTCTGTTGCCCCATCGGTTCCCATTGTATCAGAACTACTTGTTTCTGAACTGGTAACACCGGTCACATCATACAGATATTCGTGTAATAACACTACATTATTTTCCAAGTTCCCAATAATATTCACCGATGCATTCTGTCCAAGTATTTCATCATAAGCATATGTCATAGAATATATATACGGAAATCCATTACTATCAACCAGCTCATATTCAAATATACCTGAAAGTAATTCCACCAATTCCTTTTTGCTTAAACTGGTAGAAATCTCTGGTAATACATCATCTAAAATCTTATTCAAGGTACCTAAATCTGACTTTTTCGCCTTATTCAAAATGGCAGAAACCACTTCCCGTTGCCGTTCTGATCGTGCA
Source organism: uncultured Clostridium sp. (assembly GCA_945946715.1). GTDB lineage: Bacteria > Bacillota > Clostridia > Lachnospirales > Lachnospiraceae > CAG-632. The sequence continues at coordinate 2,584 of CAMEWU010000185.1, forward strand.
ACATCGCCACCTACATTATACCGGATCCGGCAGTAAGTGGTTGCCTGAATTCCGTCTAAAGTCACATCGCCGGTTTCATATAAATAAGAATAATCCTTACCTGCTGCTTCTGCAGTTTCCCACAAAAACTTATTTAACTCTTCCATCTCATTGTATTCTACATTCACTGTAATTCCGCCCAAATCATCAATTACATCTGTTAAGGACTGAAAATTCACCGTTACATACTCCGTAATCTGCAAGTCAAAATTCTTGTTTAATGTAGCAACTGCTGCCTGGGGTCCACCAACGGCATATGCATGGGTGATCTTAGAATAGGCATCATCTCCACTCATTTTTCCATTTGGATTCTCTATTTCCACATACGTATCCCGAAGTACAGAAACAATCTTGACTTCTTTTGTATCATTATTAATACATGCAATCATAATTGTATCACTACGGTTTCCGGCATCTGTAGATACATCTCTGGCATCAATACCAAACAAAGCAATCGTCGTATATTTTTCTGTTGGTATATCGGATAAGCCCTCGTTAATTCCTAAGTCTTCCTCATCTATTTCATTATAATTCAATTCATTATACTTACTATTTGCATAAAAAAGTGCATAACCACCCAGCATTACAAATAAAACCAGTACTTCTACCCCTAAGATTGTCCACAACCGCTTTATTTTCCGCTTTCTGGCTAACGCCTTCTGCGAAACACCACTTTTATTTTTCATTTTCTTTTCTTCCTTTCCACCTTCTCCTACATGCTCAGAATCTACGTTCTGCTGCTTTCGGCGTTCCATTTCTGCCCTGGTTCTTTGCTCGTCTTCCTTCATCTGTTGCTTCACCTTATGCTCCACTGAAACATCTGAACCCGGCATACGCAGACCGGCTGATAATTGTTCCGGATGATAATTCGTCCTCTTTGTAGGAGGAAGCTGGGGACCTTTCTGTTGTTTATCTGGTATTCTTCTATTCTCTTCCATAATTAGTATCCTTTACTACATTCCATCATAATATATAAATATTGATATTTTATTTCTAAATTGTTACAAAATATGACTTTATAATCATATCAAATCAAAAATAAAAGTACAATAATCAATTCTATAAAATTTCTGAATATTTTATGACATAAAAAAGCTCTTAACCGATTTCCTTCGGTTAAGAGCCATTTTAACATTTAACTATTCAACTGTCACTGATTTTGCAAGATTTCTTGGTTTATCTACATCCAGACCTTTTGCAACAGAAACATAATACCCAAACAGCTGTAATGGAATAACTGACAAAGATGGTGCAAAATAAGGATAAGTCTTTGGCACCTTCACAACAAAATCAGCTACATCAGCCATGCCCTGGTTATCCTCACTGATCAGTGCAAATACATAGGCACCCCGGGTCTTCACTTCCACTGCATTACTAATCATTTTCTCATACAATTCCGGTTGGGTTGAAACAGCAACCGTCAAGATACCATCTTCAATCAAAGAGATTGTTCCGTGCTTTAACTCACCTGCTGCATATGCCTCAGAATGAATGTAAGAAATCTCCTTTAATTTCAGAGAGCCTTCCATGGAA
>CAMEWU010000186.1 GCA_945946715.1 uncultured Clostridium sp.
CGTTGGTGTATCAGCTCCTAACCTTGTAACAACTGAAATGGTTAAAACCATGAATAAAGATGCTATTATCTTTGCCATGGCAAATCCGGTACCGGAAATCATGCCAGATGTTGCAAAAGCTGCAGGTGCTAAAGTTGTGGGAACCGGTCGCTCCGATTTTCCAAACCAGGTTAACAATGTAGTGGCTTTCCCAGGTATCTTTAAGGGTGCTCTGGAAGGACGTGCCACCCAAATCACTGAAGAAATGAAACTGGCAGCTGCACTCGCCATTGCCGGTCTGATTTCTGATGAAGAGTTAAATGAGGATAACATTATGCCAAAGGCCTTTGATCCTAGAATTGCCGATGTGGTAGCAAATGCCGTAAAGGAGCATATTTCATAGAATAATAAGGAGTTTGTACCATGTCTGACAATCGACTTACATTATATAAACTAATTATATTATTTATGCTGGACCGGGTGGATTTTCCACTTACCACCTCCCAGCTGTCCCAATTCATACTGGACAAAGGTTATACCAACTATTTCAGTTTTCAACAAGCATTAAATGAACTGGAAGAAGCTGGTTTTATCCGCTCTGAATTAATTCGTAATACAACACAATTTCATCTGACTCAGGAAGGAAAAGAAGCATTAGAATTATTTGATTATAAGATTTCACCAGCCATTAAAGATGATATTTATGCATATTTTGAAGCAGAAAAGATTAATCTTAGAAATGAGGTAGAAATCTTTGCTACCTATTATCCTGCAAAACGAGACGAATATATGGTACAGTGTACAATTTTAGAACGGAAAGAAACCTTATTGGATATTAAGTTAAATGTACCTTCTTTGGAACAGGCAACCATGATTTGTGACTCCTGGCAGGCAAAAAGTAACGAGATCTATGATTATCTGGTACGACAACTCTGGAATTTAAAAGAAGAATAACCTTTCTACGGTTATTCTTCTTTTTTAGGAAATACATAGCTTTCTATCATTTCCCATATTTCTTCTCGTCCCTGTTTGGTTTCTGCTGAAAATGGTATAATGGGCGTTCCCTCTACTACTTCCAGCTTGTTTTTTATCACTTTTATCTGTTTTGCTATCTGACTCCGATTAATCTTATCCAATTTTGTTGCAATTATAATTGGATGAAATCCATTTTCTACAATCCAGTTATACATAATGCAATCATTAGCAGATGGTTCATGACGAATATCAATTAACAAAAATACCAATCGAAGTTGCTTGGAACTATGAAGATACCGTTCAATCATTTTCCCCCATTTTGCTTTTATTTCTGCTGATACTTTTGCATATCCATATCCTGGCAAATCTACAAAATACAACGCTTCATTAATGTTATAAAAATTAATGGTTTGTGTCTTTCCCGGCTGGGAAGATGTTCTGGCATATGCCTTTCTTTGAATCAACCCGTTAATCAGCGAAGATTTTCCCACATTGGATTTTCCGGCAAAAGCAATTTCCGGCAATTGATTGTCCGGTAATTTACTGGTAATACCACAAACTGTTTCCAGATTGACACTTTTAATCTTCATACCTGTTTCCTCTCTTACTCCTTTACAATTGCCTGCTTCCAAACTTCTCGTATATGGGATACATAGAGTATCTGCATACCGTCAAGAATTTCATTACTTAATTCCGTAATATCTTTCCGATTCTGTATCGGCACAATGACTTCTTTCATACCATGATTCTTTGCTGCTAACAGTTTTTCCTTCAATCCGCCAATTGGCAATACACTTCCACGCAAGGTAAGCTCTCCTGTCATGGCTATATCTCCCCGAACCTTTTTATCCGTAACAGCGGAATAAATAGCCGTAGCTATAGTAATTCCGGCAGAAGGCCCATCCTTTGGCACAGCTCCTTCCGGTACATGGATATGAATATCCTGTTCCTTCAGAATATCTTTATTCTCCATCGAGCGCACACAGCTGACAGCAATTTGTGCAGATTCCTTCATAACATCGCCTAAGTTGCCGGTAAGTTCCAGTTTTCCACTGCCGGGCATAATCGCAACTTCAATGCTTAAAGTATCCCCACCTACACTGGTCCATGCCAGCCCGGTTACAACTCCGACTTTGGATTCTAAATCCCAGTCTGAATGGATATATTTTGGAACTCCAAGATATTCACTTAGGTTCTTTTCAGTAATTCTTAAAGATTTTCGTAATCCACCGGCAATTACCCTGTCTGCCTTTCGACACAACGCAGCGATTTGCCGTTCCAGACTACGAACACCGGCTTCTCTGGTGTATTCCTCAATTATTTTATTGATTGCTATATCTTCTATTTGGAACTGTTTTGCTTTTAACCCATGCTTCTTTCTCTGCTTTTCCACCAAAAACTCTTTTGCAATATGAAACTTTTCATTTTGGGTATAGCTGGATACTTCTATGATTTCCATACGGTCCAATAACGGTTTTGGTATCTGTGATGCATCATTTGCAGTTGCAATAAACATGACCTGACTCAAATCAATAGATACTTCAAAAAAATGGTCGACAAATCTACAGTTCTGTTCTGCATCCAACACTTCTAACAAAGCAGATGATGGATCTCCCTTATAATCACTACTTAGTTTATCTACCTCGTCTAACAGCATGAGCGGGTTATTTACTCCAGCTTTCATCATCGCTGTTGCAATTCTTCCCGGCATAGCTCCCACATAGGTTTTTCGATGTCCACGAATTTCAGCCTCATCTCGGACACCACCCAGAGAAATACGTACATATTCTTTGTTTACTGCCGTTGCGATTGAGCGTGCAATCGAGGTCTTACCTGTTCCCGGAGGTCCTACCAAACAAATAATTGGACTATTTCCTTCTGAAACCATATTGCGCACAGCCAAAAAATCTAATATTCGCTCCTTGACTTTTTCCAATCCATAGTGATCCCGATTTAAAATCAATTCTGCTTCTGTCAAATCACAATTATCTGCAGTAGACCGATTCCATGGATATTCCAGTAAAGTTTCAATATAATTTCTGGAAACGGTTGATTCCGATGATGTAATTGGAATAGTAGACAACCGGCGTATTTCTTTTGTCAGTTTTTCCTCTACTTCTTTGGGTGCTTGTATTTTCTGTAATTTCGTTTGATACTCCTCAATATCAGATGTATCCTTCTCTCCTAATTCCTCCTGAATAAGCTTTTGCTGTTCCCGCAGAACATATTCCCGTTGGTTTTTTTCAACAATTCCTTTTAACTGCTCTTGTAGTTCTTTTCGAATGTTACTAATTTCAGCTTCACTTTGTAACAAAGCCAATACAAATTGTAACCGTTCCTGAATGTCTCTAATATTCAGAACCGATTGTCTCTTTTCGTAAGAAAACGGAAGCTGTTCCATGATTATATCTATCAGATAGCTGGTTTTTTTTGTTTTAGACAATTTTCGAATTACAGTGGGGTTTATTTTCATTCCCGCATCGTAACAGGTACGCACAGCCTCTAAAAGACTGGTACAATATGCTTCTTCCTGTTCCCTTGACAACTCCTTATCCATCCAGATTCTTGTATCTGCTTCATAATATGAATCCTTTTTTTCGATTCCCAGCAGTTCACCACGATATTCTCCTTCTACTAACACTCGAACTACATTTTTCGGAATCTTTATCATCTGGTGTACCTTTACCACGCACCCTGTTTTCTGTAAGCTATCCAACTCTAATCCTTGAGAATTATCTTTATCTAATTGTGCTACTACATATAAGTACTGATTGGTTGCCATTGCCAGTTTGACTGCCTCTATGGATTCACTTCGACTAATATCAAAATGTACAGTTGTATGAGGCAGGATGGTCATGCCCCGCAAAGCAACCATTGGCATAATACATCTGTCTTTCACTATTTTCTCCTTCTGCCTGATTTTTGTATTGAAACAGATTTGCCGGGAGCAAGTCCCGGCTTATCTGTTTTATGCTATTTCACCATTGCTTTTAAGGTGTTTTTGTAACAATGCCTTTTTGGGAATCGGACGCTCAGAATAAACCAGCTGCGGTTCTCCATGATTATCAACAACATCTTTTGTTATAATACACTTTGAAATGTGGTCATCTGATGGAATTTCATACATCAAATCCATTACCACATCTTCCATAATGGCACGCAATCCTCTGGCACCGGTCTTACG
>CAMEWU010000187.1 GCA_945946715.1 uncultured Clostridium sp.
GGTTTTTTCAAGGGGGACAGATTGCCGGTGGGGCGGCAATGGCATTTGTACATGGAGCACAGGACGGGCAGAAGTTCATGGGAGTTCTTCTGTTAGGACTGTTTCTGGTAAATGGACAGGAAGATACGGTTGGTGCAGCAATTCCTGTCTGGATGATGCTGCTTTGTTCTATTGTAATGGGAATAGGTACGTCAATCGGTGGAAAGAAGATAATTAAATCGGTTGGAATGGATATGGTAAAGCTGGAAAAATATCAGGGATTTTCAGCAGATATAGCAGCTTCTGTCAGTATCCTTGCATCTACCCTGTTCGGTCTTCCGGTAAGTACAACTCATGTTAAGACAACTGCAATTATGGGGGTTGGAGCAGTAAAGAGGAAATCAGCCATTAATTACAGTGTGGTAAAAGACATGATGCTGGCATGGATTCTGACGTTTCCCGGGTGTGGAATGATAGGATTTGCAATGGCTAAGCTGTTTTTGCTATTTGCATCATAGGTTTGTTTATTTTGAAGGAAATAGAATGATAAAAAGGAGACCAACATGAAAAAAAAGAAGGATGAATTTTATTATAAAAACTTAAATACTTGTGTGGAATACTCATATCAGGCAGCCTGTTTATTACAGGAAACATTAAGTGATTATCAAAAGTCATTGCTGCCGGAAAGTCTTTCAAAAATGCATGAAATAGAACAGCAGGCAGACTCGAAAAAGCATAAAATGATGTCAGTACTTAGTCAGGCATTTATTACGCCCATTGAACGGGAAGATTTGATGGCTCTTAGTAATGATCTGGATGATATTACGGATGCAGTAGAAGAGGTGTTAATGCAGATTTATATGTGTAATGTGGAAGATATACGGGAAGATATACTGCCTATGCTGGAATTGTTAAAAACCTGTATTCAGGCATTGGGAGATGTAATTGGAGAATTGAAAAGTTTTAAGCATTCCAAAAAGCTGGGAGAATATATTATTAAGGTAAACGATTTGGAGGAACGGGGTGACCAGCTATATATGGAAACCATGAACCGGTTACATCAGGAATCTGATATACGTACCATTGTCATCTGGAGAACGATTTATGAATGTGTAGAGACTTGTATCGATACTTGTGAACATGCTGCAGATATTGTAGAAACCGTTCAGATGAAGAACATATAGAATTCATGGAGGCATTTATGCAATTAAAGTTAATAGCGAAGGCGTTATGGATTGGTGCAACTATGACGATACCGGGAGTATCCGGTGGAACAATGGCAGTTGTAACTGGAATTTATGAAGATTTGATTCATGCGGTCAATGGACTTCGAAAAGAGCCAAAGAATCATATCGGTTTTCTATTGCAATTTGTATTGAGTGCCGGAGCAGGTTTTCTGCTTCTGGCAAGGGTCATTACCTGGCTGTTAGAACAACCTCAGCTTGGTGAAATTACAAGATGTTTTTTCTGCGGTATTGTACTGGGGGGAATTCCGCTGTTGGTAAAAAAAGCAGATATCCATAAATGGTCTGTCTCTCATGTATTGTGTCTATTCTTTGGTGCAGGAATTGTATTAGGGCTGGGACGGATTCCCCAGGGGCTATTCTCAACGGGTACAGGGCTTACTTTTTATCTTTTACAATTGGCAGGAGGAATTCTGATAGCCATTGCTTTAGTACTGCCGGGGATTAGTACCAGCCATATGTTGTATATTCTGGGGTTGTATGAGGTTGTATTACAGAAGGTTTATACATTTCGGTTTTGGGAATTGATTCCTTTAGCAATAGGAGGAATTCTAGGTACGTTTTTGACTGCCGGTGCATTGGAACAGTTACTGGAACGATATCCTTCTCAGGTTTATATGGCAATCGTAGGCTTTGTGGCGGGTTCAATGGTAACACTGATGCCAACAAGCGGATTTCATCTGATTATCTGGGATCTGCTAGTGTGTGTAATCGGATTTACAGGGATGTTTCTTCTGTCAAAAAGAGGGATATAATTACATGCTCTTAGCAATATCTTTGATTGGATTTGACTTGCTATAGTATAATAAGATACACTAGTAAGAGGAAAGAAGAAGCTAAGAGGTAATGTCATGAAGGTAACATATTTAAATCATAGTGGGTTCTTTTTGGAAACAGAAACAGCATATTTTTTATTTGATTATTATAAAGGAACGATTCCACAAATGATAAAAGATAAGCCATTGGTAGTATTTGTCAGTCATAGTCATGGTGACCACTATAATCGGGAGATATATCATTTACTTCAGCAACATCCGGATACAAAATATGTGTTGGCAAAGGAAATTCCAACCAAAAAGCTGATTGCTGAGTGGAAGGAACAGGGAATAAATCTGGAGCCACAGATTATGAGTGTGGGAAAAAATACAACGCATAATCTGGTGCTTTCCAATGGGAATTCTTTAGAAATTACAACATTGAAATCCACAGATGCAGGAGTGGCATATTTATTAAATTATGAGAATCAAACGATATACCATGCCGGTGATTTAAATCTTTGGTACTGGGAAGAAGAAACCAGGCAATACAATGAAAATATGACTGCTGCCTATCTTAGAGAAATGGAGAAGCTGAAAGGAAAACATATAGATGTAGCGTTTGTGCCAATGGATCCCAGACTGGGAGAATATGCTTTTGACGGACTGAAGATATTTTTGGAATACACGGATTGTGTGAATGTATATCCTATGCATATGTGGGGAGAGTATGAGTTGATTGAGCATTTTTTGGAAGGATATCCTGAGTATAGGGAACAAGTGAGAAAAACAAACAATTTTGATATGAAATTCGTTAAATGAGGTTTTTCAAAATAAGAACAGGATATACCAACAGGATACACCCTTTTGGTGCCTGTTCTTATTTATACTACAAAATGTCAAATATACTTGACAAAAAGTAAAATGCATGATACTATCACTTCAAGTCAAATAGACAGCATCATTTTTCAGCAATCTTTGGTGCAAGAAATTCAGAAATAATGTTTGAAATCTGGAGGTAGTATTATGAAGAAAAAAGGATTAATCATTGGTATTGCATGTATTTGTTTAGTATTACTAATAGGTCTTTATTTTCTATTTGGAAATAGGGGAGAAACAATAACGGATTTTCGATTTACGGAAGATATTGTGGTTGAGAATGGAGTGGCAGATATAGCTGAGTCAGAGATTCCATTTACCGTAGAGGAGGATGGAACCTATGTTATGCATACCACATGGAATGCAAAGGAGGCTGGAATGATATCCGGGCTTGCAGTATATAATCCGGCAGGGGAAATTGTTTTCTGTGTTACCGGTGAGAGTGTAGAGGCAGATTCCGTAGAAGTCGAATTAGAGGCAGGAGAGTACATTGCCCATTACTATTATTTAACCAATGAAGATGATTTAGATGCATTGGTGCAAGATTCAAATGCTGTCGGCTACAGTGATGAAGAACCATATACTTATGCTATGAACGGTACTTATGAAATGACATATCAGTTTTCTATCCAAAAGACAGATGGAATGAATATCTGGTTATGTTTGGGAGTGTTAGCCGGTATCGTAATTGGCGCAATTCTAATAATCGTGGTTTTGATACTGACCAAGACCGATGGTAATATAGAACCGAAATATGATGAACGGCAATTGCTGGAACGTGGAAAAGGATTTAAGTTAGCTTTTTTCGTAGAAATGATATATACAGCATTCTTAATTCTAATGTATATTATGGAGATTAAAGTGCCGGTTGCCACAGAAGTACTGCTGTTTTTTGGAATTGTACTTAGTGTATTTGTATATGTTGTATATTGCATTCGAAAAGAAGCTTATATTTCTTTGAACGAGAGTGTAAAGAAATTGAATGTTGCTTTTCTCTTGATTGGAATTGCGAATCTGCTTATTGGGGTAAGTCATTGTTTTTCCGGAGGAATGATTCAGGATGGTGTCCTTACATTTCGCTCTTTGAATTTAATATGTGGTATCTTTATGATGATTATGAGCATTGT
>CAMEWU010000188.1 GCA_945946715.1 uncultured Clostridium sp.
AGCCAACTGTACGAAATAACCCATAATTTATATGGGAAGCAAAGTACCGCTCCGCATAAGGTATCAACGACTGCGGAGCTATACTACTTTCCCCAACATAAATTATAGGTTTTACCAGAGTAGATGTTCGGCGGATGAATATATATGCTTGAATGCAGACTCTAAAAGTACGTCGGTACTTGGATTGCGTCTTTTGCAATCCTATGTACCGCTACGTACTGACCGAAGTGCAAACGTGTCTGCATCAAGTATATATATTCGTAGCCGAACGCTAGTCAGTACGCTAAACCATAATTTATGAAACTACTAAAGGAGAACAACAAAGAATGAAAAAACGAGTGAAAGATTCTATGGTGGAAATAGCACACATAGTTCGACCAACTGATTTGAATAGCGCGAAAAGACTTTTTGGCGGTACATTAATGGCATGGATTGATGAGACGGCTGTGATAGTTGCCAAACGTCATGCAATGATGAATGTCACGACAGCTTCAGTGGATAATCTTAGTTTTCTGAGTGCAGCACGTATGAGAGATGTTATAGTCATCATTGGTAAAATAACGTATGTTGGAACGACTTCGATGGAAGTTAAGGTTGAATCCTTTGTAGAGCATATTAACGGTGAACGTGAATTGGTAAACAGAGCATATATCACTATGGTAGGTCTGGATGATGAGGGTGTGCCTGCCAAGATTCCGGAACTTATACTTGAGACACCGGAAGAGATTGCTGAGAATGAGCAGGCAAAAGTTAGACGAAAGATTCGAAGTGAACTAAGAAATAATGAATAGTGTTAATATTATTAGATATAAGAGAAGGTATCAGCTATGGAAATTGCTTTAGACCATGAAAAATTAGTATATTGTGGAAGAATTGATCAAAGAAATCCGAAGAAACCGGAATGGGTGTTTCCGGCAACTTCACTACAATTCTGTTTTTGGGGACATGAGGCAAAGATAGTGGTGACAAATCGACACAAATATTGGGATAACCGGGTAGGTGCAATTGTCGATGGTGTACAGAAACAGTGGCTGTTAAATGAAACAGGAGAAACGGAGATTACGTTGGTAAAAGAGGAACGGAATCGCAGACATAAGGTTTTATTCTTCAAGCGGATGGATAGTTGTCATGAACTGGTTTTAGAGCATTTATTTTTGGCAGAAGGAAGTCAGTTATTAGACCCTCTCCCTGTGCCACAGCGAAGAATCGAAGTATATGGGGATTCTGTCTCTGCCGGAGAAGTATCAGAAGCATTAGATTATATAGGAAAAGTAGATCCGGAACACAATGGCGAATACAGTAACAGTTGGTATTCTTATGCCTGGATGACGGCACGGAAGCTAAATGCACAACTTCATGATATTGCACAAGGAGGAATACCATTAATGCATGGAACCGGCTGGGTAGAAGATCCTATTTTTATTGGTATGGAAGAAGTCTGGGATAAGGTACATTATTATCCGAATCTGTCAACACCTACTACATGGGATTTTTCAAAATATACACCACATGTAATCATCGTTGCAATTGGGCAGAATGACTCCCATCCGGAGGATTTTATGAAGCAGGATCCGGACGGTGAGATGGCAAATAAGTGGAAAACACATTATCATACCTTTATCCAACAGATTCGAGAAAAATATCCGAAAGCAGTGATTATTCTGACTACCACAATTCTGGAACATGATAAGAGTTGGGATGATGCGATTGAAGAGGTCTGTGAATGGTTAAATGATTCACGAATTCGACATTTCCTGTATACGAGAAATGGCAATGGTACTTCTGGCCATATCCGGGTTCCGGAGGCAGATGAAATGTCAGATGAACTGGTAGAATTTATTCAAAATCTGAATATACCGGTATGGGAAGATTAAACTTGGATGTCACCATTATAGAAAGATACTATGAAAAAAATGGCATAAGAGATATGATTTTTTTCTTGACGGAGTACAATATAATGTGGTATTTTACAGTTACAGAAACCGATGAGAAAGAGGAAGTACATGTGAAGTGCGTCTTACAGAGAGCTGCAGGTGGTGGAATTGCAGTAGATGGCAGCAGATGGAATGGGCTTTCGAGGGCGACCCGAACCGGGTACGGTAGGGAAGACGGAGAGGAACCTTCGTTAACAAATCAGATATATGCAGGTATATCGTGAGTGGATACAGTCATTTGTATCAAGCAGGGTGGCACCGCAGGAGTGAACTCTTGTCCCAGCAGAATGTGGGATAAGGGTTATTTTTTTATTTAAATGATTCTTTCCCAATCTACGAAGTAGTGAAATCCGGTATGAATTAACCGGGCGAAAAGAAAGGAGAATGAATAATGAAACAAGACAACAACATTCCTTACAAGATTTATCTGGAAGAACAGGAGATGCCAAAGCAATGGTATAATGTGCGGGCAGATATGAAGAATAAGCCGGCACCTCTTTTGAATCCGGGAACTCATCAGCCAATGACCTTAGATGAGTTAAAGGTGGTTTTCTGTGAGGAGCTGGCAAAGCAGGAATTGGATGATACCACACCATATATTGATATCCCGGACGAAATTCGTGATTTCTATAAGATGTATCGTCCGTCTCCATTGGTACGTGCTTACTGTTTAGAGGAAAAATTGCAGACACCGGCTAAGATTTATTATAAGTTCGAAGGAAATAATACCAGTGGAAGTCATAAACTGAATTCGGCAATTGCCCAGGCCTACTATGCAAAGAAGCAGGGCCTGAAGGGTGTAACCACAGAGACAGGAGCCGGTCAATGGGGTACTGCACTTTCCATGGCATGTTCTTACTTTGATTTGGATTGTAAAGTATTTATGGTAAAGTGTTCTTACGAACAGAAGCCATTCCGTCGTGAGGTTATGCGGACATATGGAGCCAGTGTTACACCATCTCCATCAGAAACTACCGAAGTAGGTAAGCAGATTTTAGCAGCACATCCGGGGACAACCGGAAGCTTGGGCTGTGCGATTTCAGAAGCAGTGGAAGTAGCCACTCATTCCGAAGGTTATCGTTATGTGCTTGGTAGCGTACTATCGCAGGTATTATTACATCAGACAGTCATCGGTTTGGAAACAAAGATTGCCATGGATAAATATGGTATCACACCGGATGTAATCATTGGTTGTGCCGGTGGTGGTTCGAATCTTGGCGGTTTGATTTCTCCATTCATGGGTGAAAAGCTGAGAGGAGAAAAGGATTACCAGATTATAGCAGTGGAACCGGCATCATGTCCAAGTCTTACCAGAGGCAAATATGCATATGATTTCTGCGATACGGGAATGGTTTGTCCATTAGCAAAGATGTACACATTAGGCTCAAACTTCATTCCGTCAGCCAACCATGCAGGCGGATTGCGGTATCACGGAATGAGTTCCATTTTGTCACAGTTATATGATGATGGTTATATGGAAGCACGTGCTGTTGAACAGACAGAAGTATTTAAAGCAGCAGAACAGTTTGCAAGAGTAGAAGGAATTCTTCCTGCTCCGGAAAGCTCACATGCAATTAAAGTTGCAATTGATGAAGCATTGAAGTGCAAGGAAACCGGAGAAGAGAAGACAATTCTATTCGGCTTAACCGGTACCGGTTACTTCGATATGGTTGCATATGAGAAATTCCATAATGGAGAAATGTCAGATTATATTCCAACGGATGCAGATTTACAGGTAGGATTCGATGGGATACCAAAATTTCCCGGTAATTTAGACAACTAAAAATTAAATATTGGTAAAAATACACAATAAAGGATTTACTTTTTGTTAAAAAGTGGTACAATTGACTATAGTAAAATGGCAAGAGAGAATAGGTAAGAAAGGAATGTGCAAGCATAATTCTTTTTGCCCTAAATATGTTTGCACGGAGGGGAAAGCCTCATATAGGTAATGTTATATGAAGATGCG
>CAMEWU010000189.1 GCA_945946715.1 uncultured Clostridium sp.
CGGCGACGGATGATTTCAGTATATTAAAGAAAACAGGCTCCGGCACCATTGAGGTAGCAGATATCTACTATGGAGAAACTCTTGATTCAGTAGTGACATCAGATACTAATGGAACGGATCATGTAACTATTGAATATAAGGAAAAGGGTGCAGAGGATAGTAACTATACAACCGTAAAGCCAACCAAAGCAGGGGAATATACAGCAAGGGTAACCTTTGCAGCAACGGATGAATATCTGGAAGCGACAGCAACCGACGATTTTACTATTACATATCTGACCACCCCGGATGACCCGTACCGGATTCAGGGGACCATGGGTAAAAATAACTACTACACTTCTACAGTAAGTATTGTTCCGGCAGAAGGATATCTGATTGCAGATTCCCTGGACGGAGAATATAAAAAGGAACTGACACTGAATCAGTCTGCAGAAAGCATGACTGTATACCTGATGAAAGCAGGAACCGGTGGAAAAACTCTGAGTATTGAAGTTCCGGATATTCAGATTGATAAAGATGCACCTGCTATTTTGCAGGCTGTTTCCGGAAAAACCATTTATGGGGAACAGGCAGAAGTCATTGTCAAAGATGAGAATCTCACTCAGGTTCTGGTAAATGGAGAAACTGTAGAGATAAAAGATAATCAGGCCGTTCTGAAGCTGTCTTCTAACAATGGGGAAGAGAAGTATGAGATTATAGGTATCGACATCGCAGGAAATCAGAGTAAGATTCAGATAACCGTTGCAGCAGAGTGGATGAAGAAAATGATGATTCCATCCGGTTCAAAGGTAAAGCTGAGTCAGGAGTATTCTTATACATTAGGAAGTGGAACATGGAAGGTAGATGGTGACGGAACCGCTTATTCCGGTGATATTACTTTCTATGTAAGAAGTGATGGAGAGTATTCTTTTACACAGATTGATTAACTGTAGCAGGATATGAAAAACACTTGACAATTAATATTAATGTAATGTAGCATATTTCTATATATTTAATTTTAAAGTCTACATTGTATTATAGCAGTTTTACATTTCATATAGCTTATTTATTTAATTCATTCATGTAAGTGGTTTCAAGTTGTTTAGAAAAAAGATATCTTAATTCTGTTCAAAGGGGAAGTTGAACTAGAAGTATTCTTTTACACAGATTGATTAATAAAGGTCATGGAGGGAACGGAACGTGGAAAACGAAGAAAAGAAAGTTGGTAATAAGAAGTGGATAATCATACCGGTGGCAGTTTTGGCAGTACTTGGAGTGGGTGCTTTAATATTTATTCTGACCAACAAAACAGCTGCATATCGTTTGATTAAAGTGTTTGAAATCGATGGAAATGCGACAGTAACCAGGGCAGATATCGGAGATTTGGAAGCATATGCTAACATGGTATTGGAGTCCGGGGATTCTGTTTTTCTGGATGAGGGTACAATGACATTAAAGTTGGATGAGGATAAGTATGTTTATGTTGAGGAACAGACGAAGTTTACACTGGAAGCTACAGGCGACAGTGTGAACAGTAAAACATCGATACAACTTACTCAGGGAGCAATTACCAATGAGATACAGAATAAGCTTTCTGAAGATTCTACATATGAAATTAATACACCGAATTCCACCATGTCTGTACGTGGTACCGTCTATCGTGTAACGGTTTACTCGGATGAAAATGGAGTAAAATATACGAAGATTGCAGTATTTAGTGGTTCTGTTGCAACCGATTTGCTCTATCCGGATGGAACTAGCTCAGGGAACGAAACTATGGTGGAAAAGGGAAAACAGGTTATTATCTTTGAGGATTCAACAACAACCGATTACCTGACAGATGTGGAGGATATTGATTATTCTGATTTGCCGGAGAGTGTTATTAAGAAACTGATTGAGATATCAGAAAATGGTACGGAATTGTCTCTTACGACAGATGAATTGAAGACATATCTGGATAATGGCCCATATACAGTTACCTTTATCTACAATGGAACTGTGTTTGGTACACAGGAGGTTGATAAGGACGCTTGCGCTCAGATGCCAACCTTGATGCCGTCAGCGACTGGTAGTTGGGATTTTGATTTCTCAACACCAATTACGGAAGACATAGAGATCCAGTGGAAATAATCAGAGGGGAGTGTAACGTATGAATGCAGAGTATTTAAGAACATTACCCACGATTCAAGAATTTTTTAAGATAAAAGAAACAGGAGAATTACAAGAGGGAACACGGTTATTGCTGGAAGCAATGACAGAGATTATCATTCCTTCCGGTCAGGATGTGGTTACCTTCGGTGCTGCTTCCGATGATGGCATGTATATTATTCTGGAAGGAACAACAGATGTACTTGATAAAGAGGGTAAACTGATTAATACACTGGGTGCCGGTGATTTTATAGGTGAATTAGGTTTAATTAATGATGATACCAGAGGTGCTACTGTCCGTGCCTCTGGTGAGGTGCGTTGTGCCAATATCTCAAAGGCTCTATTTGATGAAATCGCGATGAAAAATCGAAAAATCTATGGTTCTTTCATGAACATGTTATATACCAAAACCACCAAATTAGTAACAGAACAGGAACGGATTAAATCTGAACTGGAGATTGCAACCAGAATTCAGGCAGGATGTCTGGAGGATGATTTTACTGAGATTAACCACCTGCCGAATGTTAACCTGACTGCAAAAATGCGTCCGGCAAAGGAAGTGGGCGGCGATTTCTATGATGTATTCATGATTGATGATACGCACCTGTGCTTTTTGATTGCTGATGTATCCGGCAAAGGAGTTCCGGCTGCATTGTTTATGAGTATGGCAAAGATTCATATTAAGAACTATGCGACCTTAGGACTGCCATTGGCAGAGGTAGTGAGTCGTGCCAACAATAATTTGTGTTACAAGAATGAAGAAGGCATGTTCGTTACAGCATTTATTTGTGTATTGGATATTGAAACCGGGGATGTGAAATTCGTCAATGCAGGGCACAATCTTCCGTTCCTTTCACAAGGGGATGGAGAGTTCTGTATGTTGCAGGCAAAAGCAAATCTGGTACTGGGCCTGATGGATGGTATTCCTTATCGGGAACAGCATATTCAGTTGAACCCGGGAGATTGCATTTACTTATATACGGATGGTGTAACAGAAGCACTGAATCCGGAGCAGAAACTGTTGGGCGATGATTATCTGAAGAATATGTTGAATCGTCATCGTAAGGATTCGGCAAATGTGGAGGAGTTTGTACAGGCAATGTATCAGGAAGTAGATGATTTCGCAGATGGTGAAACTCAGGCGGACGATATTACTATGGTATATTTAAGCAGAAAATAAACAGGAGGCAACATGAAACGAAAACTGATACGAGATGGAATTGAAGGTTTGTTTGTGGCGGTACTGGTATTCCTGTTAACCATTACGAATCTATTCTATTCCGTTGATTATTTATTAAAAGATGCACTGTATCAGATACCAAGAGGTATTGATAGTAAGATTAAGATTGTGGCAATTGATGAGCGTACCTTGGATGCCTTAGGACCAATACAGACATGGTCTAGAGGGCAGTATGCCGACTTAATTGGTGCGTTGAATACATATGAGGATGCAAAACCGGCTATCATAGGATTCGATATTATTTTCTCCGGTAATGTGGATGAAGAAGGAGATGCTGCATTTGCACAGATGGCAGAGGAAAGCGGAAATGTGGTAGTTGCGTCCCAGTTTATTTATAGTGAAAAAAGTGAAGTGGATTCCAATGGACTTCGGGTGTATCCTATCGATTCCGTGATATATCCATACGAAGAATTGCGGGCAGTTGTGGATGTTGGATATGCCAATGTTGCACAGGATTCCGATGGTACAGTTCGGCGGTTCATACCGGAGG